>CALGMO010000065.1 GCA_937961665.1 uncultured Fimbriimonadaceae bacterium | reverse complement strand
GCACCACCGGCTTCGGCTTCCCGGGCCGGAACGTGCGCCAAATCACATCGTTCTGCTCGTCGTCGAACCCGGGATCGGGCACTCGGGCGGGAAACAGGCGCTCGCTGTCCCTCGAGCGGTAGGCCGACCGCTGGTTGACCTCCGACATCACGGCCTTGGAGGGCAGGATCGCGCGGTAGGGCTCGGCGTTCCCAGGCTTGGACTCGAAGAGGTCGATCGGCCGCGCCACGGCGTCGAAGAGGTTCATCGGCGGCAGGCCGAGCAGCAGCTCCATCGTTCGCAGCATGCTGTCGGTGTTGTAGAAGCGGCTATCCACGGTCCCCCGCCGGTTGTAAGGGCTGACGACCAGCGCGACCGAGCGATGTGCGTCCACATGGTCGAAGCCGTTCTGCGCGTCGTCCTCCAGGATGCAGATGGCCGTGTTCTTCCAGAACGGGCTGTTCGACACGGCCTCGACCAACTGGCCGACGGCGTAGTCGTTGTCCGCCACCATGGCCCGCATCGACGGGTACCCCGCCGAGTTGCCGGCCGTGTGGTCGCACGGGAAACGCACCATCATGAAGCGAGGCATCCTGCCCTCCCTCACGAACCGGTCGAACTCCGCCTTCCATGCCGAGAACCGGCTCGGGGCGCCGCTCTTGCCGGCCGCCTTCTTCTGTCGAGGGAAGGTCAGACCGTGCCTCAGGTAGGCCTCGCTGTCCGGATAGGCGAGGTTGTACTGCTCGAAGTCGGTGCAGGTGTGCCCCACCAGCGCCCGCTTCACGGGAGCGTTGTCCTCCATCTCCAGGCGGGTGAAGCGCTTGTCCTCGGGGTCCGCCTGCATCACGAAGAAACCGTAGTTACGGTAGCTCACCTTGTGCCTGGCGCACAGGTCCCAGATGTAGCCGCTGGAAGGCGCCGCCACGTCGCGGATGCCCAACAACTCGACCGGCATCCCGTTGGTCGTGCCCTCGAAGTCGTACTTGCGACCCCGCCCGCCGTAGTTCGTGACGGTGTTCCGGCTGGTGTAGGCCGACACGATGCCGGCGGTCGACCAGTTCCAACCGTCCGCCGAGACCTCGGCGCAGACGTAGAAGTTGTCCAGAAGGCCGAACCGCTCGGCCAGGGCGTGCTGGTTCGGCGTCACCTCACGAGGGAAGAAGCAGAGCGACGGATCGCCGTTGCCCTGCCTCAGATCTCCGAACACCTGGTCGTAGGTTCGGTTCTCCTTGATGACGTAGATGACGTGCTGGATGCCCGGGTTGCGGAACTCGGGCAGCTTCACGCCGATGCGGTTGTTTCGCAGAACCTGCGCCGTAGCGAGCCGGAGATCCTTCGGGATGGGCACCAGGCTGACCGTGCCCTCGATGATGTTCAGGATGTACTGGCCGAGCTTCCCCTGCGGCTTGCCGTTCGGGTTCCTCGGCCTCACGCCCTTGGCGCAGGCGACGAGAAGGCTCTTGCCGTCCCGCGAGACGGCGAGGCTCGTAGGGTACCAGCCGGTCGGGATGTAGCCTGCCACGGCCCTGCGCCCCAGGTCCACCACGGCCACGGCGTTCATGTCGGCGAGCGCGACGAACAGCCGCTTGCCATCTCGGGATAGCGCCAAGCCGAGGGGCGTGACCCCCGGAATGCCGTGCGCCTCCGCCGGTCGCACCAGGATCGTGGCCGCCACCTTGGCCGCCCCGGCGTCGAGGATCGAAACCGAGTCGCTCCCCGAGTTCGCGACGAACAGCCGGCCGCCGCGCTCGTCCGGAAGCAGATAGGCCGGCTGGTCGCCGACCTTGATGGTCGCGACCCTCGAGCCGTCCGCCTGGCGATGCACGGTCACCACGCCGTCCCTCTCGCCCGCGACGTACAGCCGATCGCCCATCGCTGCGATCGCGAGCGGGAACGCGGGGGCCTCGGCCTCGTAGCGCTTGACGCCGGTGTCCGCGTCGAAGGCGCTGATGGAGCTCTCATAGGCGCTGCCGTCCGTGGCTTGGTTGTTGGCGGAGAAAAGGGTCTTGCCGTCCTCGCTGAGCGCCAAGCCTGCGACGTGGTGCGGCATTCCCCAGGCCTCGGGCGCCGGATCCTCGATGTCTCGCCTCAGGTTGCCCAGCAGGCCGTCCCGCGCCACCAGAAACCGAGCGATGCGGTCCTGGGCGCCCTTGCTCACGAACAGCGTGCCGTCCCGTCGGGCCGCCATCCCGAAGTACAGCCCCTCCGGCCGCGGAAACTCCCACTGGGACAGCTTCTCGCCCGTCTGGGTGTCGAACACGGAGAGGAACTGACGCGAGCCGACGTTCCCCACGATCGCGTACCGGCCGTCGGGGGTGCAGACCATGTTCAGCGGATAGCTGCCGACCGACACGTGCCGCCCCGCCGGGGTGATCGCCTTGCCCGTCGGCAACGGAACGTCGGACTTCTGAACCCAGGCCGAAACGCCCCCGCCGAGCAGCAACAGGCCGGCCAGCCACGATCTCCGAGCTTCCATGCCCAGCCATTCTACTGGCGGGAGGCGAACTCCTGCGGGTGAATCAGTGCGCCAGCCACTCCGGCTTCACGGACTCGCAACACAGGAAGTCTGCCGGCGGGGGGCATAGCCACTCCATCCACCCGCGCTCCGGGTGGCGCAAGCCGAGGAAGCCGGCATGGAGCTGAAGCGGCACCCCGGGCGTCTTGCCGCCGTAGACGGCGTCTCCGATCACCGGATGGCCGAGCGAGGCCAGATGCACGCGGATCTGGTGCGTTCGGCCCGTCTCCAGGCGACACGCGACCAGAGTCCGACCCCCGCCGCGCAGCAGCACGCGCACCCGCGTGCTCGCCGGCTTGCCCTCGGGCACGACCGCCATGCGCGTCCGGTTCCGCGGGTCGCGGCCGATCGACCCCTCAATCCGGAGCGACTCGTTGGGCAGCTCTCCCCTGACCCAGGCCATGTAGCGCCGCTCGGCCGTCCTTGCGGCGATCTGCTCGGCAAGAATCCGGTGGCAACGGTCGGTCTTGGCCACCACCAGCAAGCCCGTGGTGTCCTTGTCCAGCCGGTGGACGATCCCCGGGCGGTAGGGGACCGTGCCGCCGCTGAGCGACGCGCACCGGGCTAGGAGGACGTTCACGAGGCTCGGTTCTCGCAGGCTCGGCGCCGGGTGCGTCGCCATCCCCCGGGGCTTGTTGACCACCAGCAGCGAGTCGTCCTCGTACACGACGTCCAAGGGACGGTCGGCGGGCGTCAGGTCGTGGGCCGGACGCTCCTCAAGGGGGTCGAGCCGCACCTCCATTCCCTCCGCTAGCCGGAAGGAGGGCTTGCGCGCGGCACCCTCCACCCACACCCTTCCCTGCTCGATCCATTCCGCCAAGCGCGAGCGGCTGTGCTCTGGAAGCGCCCGGGCAAGGAAGCGGTCGAGCCGCTCGGCCCGGTCGGCGCGAAGCACGATCTCACCGCTCAAGCCGGAACTCCCCCAGCACGGTGTGCCTGGCGCCACCCCTGCCCAGTTCGCTGCGCACCAGGCGGATAGACCGGACGAGCCAACTGTCCGAGAACGAGGGGAGTTCCCGGCTGGGCCAGCGGCCGTCGTGGCGCGCCAAGGTGACGTGCCCTCGGAACGGCCTCTCCTCTGGCGGCAGGCCCGCGTTCCAGCAGGCGCTCTCCACCACCCGCGCGAGCCGGTCCAGCTCGTCCGAGCGCGCCGATAGCGCAACCACCCTTGCTCCCGGCCATGGCGGGACCCTGTGAGAGAGGCCCAGCAGGAAGGGGAACGAGTGCTCGGCCCCGTGCCGGAGCCGGGCAACGAGGTCGACGATCGAGCTTTCGTCCAGCGCCTCGATGAACCGCAGCGTGAGGTGGATCTGGTCGTCCCGCACCCAACGGGCATCGCTCCACAGCTCGCGCAGGCGATCTCGAAAGGCGACGCACCTCTTCAGCTCGTCCGGGCTCGGGTAGATTGCGACGAAAGCCCGTATGGACCCCATGGTCCGATTGTGCCCGATCGGTTGATTCGATGGACAAGCCGCTTCCGAAAGGCGTGATGCTCGTGGTGCTGGCGTCGTTTCTGATCGCCGTGGTCGCTCTCACGGCCCTCCGGCGATCGATCGAGCCGAGCTTGGCGGCGCTGCCCCAGCGTCCGGCGACCCTGAGTCTGGGAACCGCCTGGATCATCGCGGGGGTGGAGTGGATGGTTGCGGTCGTCGTCGGCTTGGTCGGATGGACCGGCTCGATGCCCCCGAGGCGGACGATCCTTTGGCTCCTCGGGGCTGCGCTGGCCGAGGGTGGATTCCTCGTCGGGTGGGTGGCTTCGATGGGCCAGCCGTTCGCCTCGATCCTGGGCTTCGCCTTCGGCGCTCTGGCGATCCTCCTGGCGATCTACCTTCCCTTCGGACTCACGCTGAGCCGCCGTTAGAAGCCCTCCACGTCCGCAACCACGTAGGTGTGGTCGGAGGGTCGCTCCTGCAGCCTGGGCGCCTTGTCGATCCGACAATCCACGCACCGCTCCGCCACCGGGCGCGTTCCGTAGATGTGGTCGATCCGCCACCCGAGGTTCTTCGAGACCGAGCCCCGGATCACGAACTCCCAGAACGTGTAGTGGCCCGGGCCTTGGTGGAACTTGCGGAACAGGTCGGTCCAGCCCCACCCAACGACCTTCGCGAGCGCCTCGAACTCGGCCGGATGGTGCCCGATCCCGCCCAGGTGCTTCTCCGAATCGAACACGTCGTCGGGCGTCGGCGCCACGTTGACGTCGCCCATCCACACCACGGGCTGATCCGGGGAGAAGCGGCTCTCGAAGAACGACCGAAGGGCGTCGAACCACCGGAGCTTGTACTCGAACTTGTCCGAGCCGACCTGCGTGCCGTTGGGCACGTAGGTGTTCACGACCCACAGGTCGCCGTAGCGCGCCGCGATGAGACGCCGATCGTCCTCTCCGTCCAGCGCCAGCCCCTTGACCAGCTCGTCGGGAGCGCTCTTCGAGACCAGCGCGACGCCGTTCCGCGCCTTCTGACCGTGGAACTCCACGTGCCATCCGGCGTCCCGGAACGCATCGGCCGGGAACTCCGGATCGTCCACCTTCGTCTCCTGGATCCCGAGGACGTCCGGCTGGTTGGCCGCCAGCCAGTCCAGCACGGACGGGAGACGAACGCGGATCGAGTTGGCGTTGTAGGTCGCGAGCCGCATCGAACGAGTGTACTCCCTCGGGCCGAACGCTAGGGCAACAGGCGCGCCGGGGAGCCCCCTGCGGCCAGCCACTCCCTTCGAAACGCCTCCGCGTACCGAACGCCGCAGGCCATGCCGCGGAAGCGGTTGGTGACCCGCATCGGCTCGGCGATCTCCACCCCGCTGTGGTCCGAGATCCACTCCCACTGGCTCCGATGCAGGGCCAGAAGCTGCTCCTTCTCGGCGTACACGTCGGTCACGTCCACATAGTCCGTCGGCTGGAAGCCCGCCGCGCCGGTGTCCATCCAGTACAGGCTCGGCATCGACTCTAAGGCCGGGGACGCCGTCCGCACGCTCGGCACCGTGGACAGGAACAGGGCGTCGCGCACCAGACTGGCCGAGGCGCGATGGTCCGGATGGTAGTCCTCGGGGTCGTGGGCGAGCACGACGTCCGGACGGGCCCTGCGCACGGCCTCCACGAAGGCCGACCTCTCCGCCAATCCGTCCTGAAGGGCGCCGTCCTCGAACCCCAGCCAGATCAGATCCGCGCCGAGCCGGGCAGCCGCCTCCTCCGCCTCGCCCCGGCGGATCTCGGCCAGCTCGGCCGGCGGGATCCTCTTGCTGCCCTTGTCGCCGTTCGTGGCCACGCAGACCGTGACCTCGTGCCCGCCGCGAACGTACAGCAACAGGGTCCCGCCGCAGTGGAACTCCACGTCGTCCGGATGAGCCCCAACCGCCAACACCCGCATGCCTCCAGTATGGTCCGTCGTGTAAGCTCCCTCCATGCCTCTCGCACTCTGGGGGATCGAAGACGGGATCGGCACGATCACCCTGAACCACCCCGAGCGCCGCAACGCCCTGAGCCGGGCTTTGGTCGCCGACATCCTCCAGGCGTTCGCCGAGCTGGAAGCGGCCAAAGCCCGCGTCGTGGTGCTTCGGGCGCTGCCCGGCTCCAAGGTCTGGTCCGCCGGCCACGACGTGCGCGAGCTGCCCGTGTCCGGCCGCGACCCGCTCCACTACAGCGACCCGCTGGAGCAGCTGATCCGCACCATCCGGAGCTTTCCCGCCCCCGTGATCGCCATGATCGAGGGCAGCGTGTGGGGCGGGGCGTGCGAGGTGTGCTTCACTTGCGACATCCTGATCGCCACCCACACCGGCACGTTCGCCACCACGCCCGCCAAGATCGGCGTGCCCTACAACACGACCGGCTTGCTGAACCTCCTCAACACTCTCGGAGCCAGGGTCGCGAAGGAGATGCTGTTCACGGGCCTGCCGATCCCGGCGGAGAGGGCGCTGGAGCTCGGGGTGCTGAACCACCTGGTGCCGGTCCACCAGCTGGAGGAGTTCACGTACGGGCTCGCGAGGGAGATCACGCTGAACTCGCCGCTCAGCATCGCGGTGATGAAGGAACAGCTCCGCATCCTCGAGAACGCGTCGCCGCTGTCTCCGGAGACGTTCGAGCGGATCCAGGGTCTGCGGCGCAAGGTCTACGACAGCAAGGACTACGCCGAGGGGATCCGCGCGTTCCTGGAGAAGCGCAAGCCGGTGTTCACCGGCGAGTGAGCGGCTTCCGCATCAGTCGGTGGGGGATGGTGACCTCCTCGAACGGATCGCCTTCCACGGAGTAGCCCGCCTTCTGGTAGAAGGCCACGGCCGTCTCCCTCGCGTGCAGCACCGCCTGGGCGAATCCGGATTCCGCCAGCTCGGCCTCGGCGAACGCGAGGAGCCGCCTTCCGAAGCCTCGGCCTCGACGGTCCTCCTCGACGGCCATCTGCCGGAGCTGGACGGCTTCCTGCCCCAGCGGGCGGGCCACCACGCAGCCGACCAGCCGGCGCCCCTCGAACGCGCCGAAGTGCCGCTCGCCCTCTTCCGCCTCCAGCTCCCTCGGCGAGAACCAGAGCCCGAGCGGCTGGCGGAGCAAACGGTACCTCAGGTCGACTTCCGCCGCGTACTCGCGGCTGCCCCAACGAATCTCAGCGAGACGCACGTCGCTCCCTCTCCCTGCGAACGTAGTCCCAATAAGCTTGCACCAGCGGCGGGTCGTCTTCCGGGACGTCGTGGATCGCCTTCTCCAGCCACTCGCTCTCGGGATCGCGCAGAACCTCCTGCGGGAAGAGCGCGTAGGCGGAGCCGACGGGCCACGACCAGGGCTCGGGGGTCGTGCCCTCCAAAGCCGACCGCAACAGTCTGCCGACGTGGAAACCTGCCCGGCGGCTCGGCGCCATGGGCGGCACGAACCGCGGGTTTGCCTCCACGAACCAAGGCACGCCATCCCTGTCCACGATGGCCTGTACGCTCCCCAGGCCCGTCGCGCCGATCCTCTCCACGATCCTCCGCACCATCTGTTCCAAGCCGGGGTTCTCGATGCACGTCATCACCGTAGTCGGTCCGCCCGGTGGATCCGTCACCGTCAGCTCAGCGGAACTGGAGCCCACGACGCGGCCCTGCCAAGCGACGAACTGACCCACGCTCAGCCTCCCCTCGACGTAGCGCTCGGCGAACACCGTTCCCTCCTGCCGCCCGGCGAACTGGGGGAGGAGTTCGAAGGCCGCGGCGGCCAACGAGGCCTCGTCGGTGCAGACCCGCACCCCGCGGCCTGCCACGGACCGCTCGCTCTTCAGCAGCACCGGGTACCCGTGCTCCTCCGCGAACGCCAAGGCGTCCGAAACGGCCAGGACGCGCCGCCGCTCGGGGATGGGGAGTCCCAACTGGCGCACCAGATCCCCCAACGCCATCTTGCTGCGCAACGCCGCGAACCCAGAGGGATCGCCAAGGGATCGGGCCAGGGCCTCCTGCAGACCGCGCGGCGCGCCCTGCGCCCGGCCCTCGCGCATCAGAACGAGGGCGTCCTGCAGCAGCCGCACCGTGCCGTCGTCTCCCGGCAGGATCAGGTCGCACGGCCACTCCACAAAGGCCGCCGACAGGCTCCTCAGGGCGCGGTTCCCGTCCCGAGAGTCGATCGGGAAAACCCGCTCGTTGTGCCTCGTCTTCGCCAGAAGGCTGTTCGGGTCGCACAGCGAGGCCACGCGGAACCCGGCCTCGGCCAGCAACCCCGGCAGGCGGGCCACCCCGAGCCAGTCGATAGGGTGCATGACGAGGGCTCTCGGTTTCTGCTCGACGGGCATGCGGGCTCGATTCTACTCCCGCTCCGCGCGGTGTAGACTCCAGCCATGCCGACGCGCTCGTTCACCGTCACCGGCGCCGTCCAAGGAGTCGGTTTCCGCTGGTACGTGCTGAGGCTCGCCCGGCGTCTGGGGGTGCGCGGCTCGGTCCGGAACTCCCCCGACGGGGCGGTGCGCGGCCTGGCGTGCCACGACGACCCCGCCAAGCTGGAGTCGTTCCTGGGGGAGCTGAAGGCCGGACCGGGCCGGGTGGATTCCGTCCTGGCGGCCGAATCCTACGAGCACGTTTCCTGGCCGGATTTCCGGATCGAGTCCGGTTGACTCCGGTTCGGGCGGCCTCCTGCCGAAAATCTGGTTTGAGGCCGACGACGATGCCCAGCCCGAAACCCCTCCGTCTGCTCTGGATGGCGACGGCCGCCGCCGTTCCCTTCGCCCTTCTGGCCGCGCGAGGCCGGATCGGACGCCCCCGGCTCCGCGGAGCGGCCCGAGGCCAGCGGCACGAACCCGCGCTCTGGGTCGCCCCCTGCGCCCGGCGCCGAGGTCAGTAGTCCACCGGCCGCAGGTAGAACTCGCCGATCGCGGACTTGCTGAGCATCGCGGTCGTCGGAAGCCGCCGCTTCCAGTGCGTGGACTCGACCTTCGCGAACACCAGATCCACTTGGCCTGGGTCGAAGCCCATCTGCTTCAGCTTCGCCGGCGAGTAGCCCTGCGTGAGGTGGTGGAGGATCCGGTCGGCGTCCCGGTAGCGGATGCCGAAGTCGCCCTCGTCGGTCTGGCCTTGGATCAGGTCCGCGCTCGCCGGTTTGTCCACGATAACGCTCGGAACGCCGAGCTCTCTCGCGATCTGCCAGACCTGCGTCTTGAACAGGTCGCCGATGGGGTTGATCGGCGGCGAGTCGTCCGCGTGCCAGGTGTAGTAGCCGAATAGCCGCTCGCTCTTGTTGCCGGTGCCGATCGGCAGGGCGCCGAGCTTGGCGGCTTGATCGAACAGCACGATCATGCGGCTGCGCGCGCAGACGTTCCCGACCCTCGCCGGGGAGGCGTCCGGCTCGAAGTTCGAGAGGTAGCCGTCCACCATGGGGGTGATGTCGATCGTCCTCGCCTGCAGGCCGAGATCATCGATGACGAGCTGGGCGTGCTCCAGGCTCTCCGAGGAGGAGATCTTGTAGGGCATCCGGAAGGCGTGCGTGTTCTCCGGGCCGAAGGCCCGCGCGCAGAGGTACGCCACAACCGCCGAGTCGACGCCGCCGCTCAGGCCGAGCACCGCCCTGGTCACCCCCCGGCGACGGACGCACTCCTGCCGAAGGAATTCCACCAGCCAGCGAACGACCAGGGGCGCGTCCACACGCAGGCAAGAGTCGTCGTTCGGATCGAACGGCGCGGCCTTCACCACCCTCAGTGCCATGCCGGCAGAATACTCCACAAGGAACCGGCACCCGAAAGAGATCGGTTTTGGGGTAAAAGCATCGGCAAGACGACAAGAACCCGCAAGGGTCGATGGTCCCGAGCCGATTGGTTTCGCCCAGGTTCTTGCCGTTCAATGGAGCAGGAGACATTGGAGCGCTCGCGGGCGAACGTTCCGAGGAGAGTTCGATGAACGGAACTGTGAAGCTGGTGCTGTCGATCGTTCTGGCGATCGTGCTGTTCCGGATTCTTGTGAACCTCGCCTACGCGGTCTTGAACCTGGTGATCCCGTTGGCGGTGATGGCGATCATCGCATGGGCGCTGTACAGCCTCATCAACCGCGCCTTCTCGTCTCAGTCTCCACGCCTTCGCTGAACTTCCGATCGGACCGTATGGTTCGGAAAGCCTAGGAATTCCGGCTCGCGGCGGCGAAAATCGTCCCCGATGGTTGCCCTTCTCGCGCTGGCCGCCCTGTGCTCCTCGGCCGCTTCCCCGATCGTGCGCGACGATTACGGCGTGCCCCACATCCTGGCTCCGACCTGGGAGGAGGCCTTCTTCCACGCCGGCTACGCGGTGGCCGAGGACCGCCTCTGGCAGATGGAGCTGTCCCGGCGCCTGGCCCAGGGTCAGATGGCCGAGCTGCTGGGACCCGACTACGCCAAGTCCGACCGGGAAACCCTGCAGACGGCCTACACGCCCGAGGAGCTGGACGCCCAATTCCAGGCCCTCTCCTCCCGGGCCAAGGCTGCCTTCGAGAACTACGCCAAAGGTGTGAACGCCTTCGTCGACAAGGCCTTCTCGGAAGGACGCCTGCCGGCCCAGTTCCAAGGCCGGAGGCCGGAGCCTTGGACCGTCCGCGACAGCGCAGCCATCGCCGTGCGCCTGTTCCGGCTCTTCGGCCGCGGCGGGGCGGGCGAGCTGCGCAACCTGGCCGCCCTGGCGTACCTGCAAACCCAGCCCTGCAAGGAGAAGGCCCTGGACGTCCTGGACGACCTCGCCTGGCAGAACGATCCGGATGCGCCCACCACTCTCGACCCCGCCGACGACCTGCCTGCGGACCGTCGCCCCTCCTTCCCCCGCTTCACGAGGGCGGACACGCAGGCCCAGCTCGGAAGGCTACCCAAGCTGAACCTGCTCGAGCTCCTGCCCGCGCTCCAGCTCGCCGAGCGCACGGAATCCACGGCTGTTGCGGAGCGCCACGGTCTGCCCAGCCGGACCGGCAGCTACGCCATCGTCGTCTCCCCGAAGCGCAGCGCGACCGGCCACCCGCTTCTGGTGAGCGGCCCGCAGATGGGCTTCACCAAGCCGAGCATCGTGCACGAGATGTCCATCTCCGCACCCGGCATCGCCGTCGCCGGCATGGACGTCCCGGGCGTGCCGGGCGTGCTCGTCGGGCACAGCCAGAAGCTCGCCTGGGCGCTCACCACCGGGGTCGCCGACACCGAGGACGTCGTCTGCCTGGAGGGACAGGGCCCAGACGCCTACCGCTACGGCGCGTCCTCCCGCAAGCTGACCGTGCTCTCGCAGCCCTTGCGCGTGCGCGGCGCGCCGACCGAAACGGTGAGCCAGGTCCGGACGCACCTGGGTCCGGTGATCCTGACCGTGCGGAACGGACAGTGGCGGTTCGCCCTGCGGTCCAGCTTCTGGATGCGCGAGCTCGAGTCGTACGACACGCTGATCGGCCTCTACAACGCCGCGACGCCGAACGACGTGGCGAAGCTCGGCCCCAAGGCCTCGATGGGCTTCAACCTGTTCTACGCGACCGCCCAGGGAGACATCGGGTTCGCCTACCTGGGGCGAGTGCCGCTTCGGGCCGACGGGCTCGATCCACGGTTCCCCACCCCCGGCGAGCCGGAATACGAATGGAAGGGCATCCTTCCGTTCGACCGGATGCCCCAGGTCGTCAACCCTGCCAAGGGTCTACTCACCAACTGGAACAACAAGCCTGCAACCTGGTGGCCCAACCTCGACACGCCCGTGTGGGGGCGGGTCGACCGCGTGGACCTCATCCGCTCCGCGCTGGAAGGCGACAAGCTGACCATCGCGGACCTCGAAAGGGCGCTGTGGACGATCGCGCGCCGCTCCGAGGTCTTCCAGCGGCGCCAGCCGATGTGGCGCGCCGCGTTGGCCGACTTCGCAGGGTCCCCCCTGGAGGTCGACGCCGCTCGGTACCTGCTGGGCTTCGACGGCTGGATGATCGAAGGCAGCCCCGGCGCCGCGATCTTCCAAGCCGCCAACGAGGAGCTCGTCTCCGTGCTCCTTCAGCCCCACGTGGGCACGATGCTGGGGGCCGACAACCTCCGACGGGTTGCCCAGCCGACGTTCCTGCAGAACGCCCTCGGCGGCCGCACGAGCTACGACTTCCTCGCCGGCCGCAAGAGGGACGAGGTGCTGCGCGAGGCCTTCCGCCGAGCCGTGGCGAGGCTCGCCGAGGCGCGCGGCAACGACCCGAGCCTCTGGAGGTTCGAGCCCGGGACCATCCGATCCACGGAGCCTCCCGTTCCCTACGGCAACCGCGGGACGTTCATCCAGATCGTTGAGGTCCGTCCGATGCCGAGGGCGCGCACCGTCCTGCCTCCGGGCGTGGCCGAGAGCGGCCCGCACGCCAACGACCAGACGCCGCTGGCGGAGGGGTGGCGCTACAAGCCGATCACGATCCGTCCCTGAGACGGTCGCCCGCGGAGACTCGGTCCACCAAGGAGGCTGGCGGGGGCCCTTGCGCGCGACGGACCGAACGCGGTATAAACAGCGTCTGGACGCCCCGGTCGTCTAGCGGTTCAGGACATCGCCCTCTCACGGCGAAGATCGCGGGTTCGAATCCCGTCCGGGGTACCAATCCTTCCACAGGTCCAACCGTTGATCGTCCCTGTCAGGATTCGGCCTCAGCGCCAATCTTCCGTCGAGGATGGATCGGACGCGTAGGGCTGCGCCGAAAGAACGCCTTGGCTTGTGGCCTCTTCCGTGAGCACGGAGCGCACCCGCAGGGTGACCTCCCCACCCAGCGCGGAGCGGAGGGCAGACTCGGCCTGAGCAACCTCCGGCGGCCGAAAAGCCCGCGGGGTCCGCACGACGGCCACCAGGTTGCGTTGGTCCTCCCGCTCGGTGAGGTTGACCTCGATGACCCGAGCCCCGGGGATGCGCGCGGCTACGGATTCGAGGGTCCTCCGGGCCGTGTCCTCCGCCCGTCGCACGGAGATCGAGTGTCCCAGCCGGTCTGACAGGAACACGACGAGCGCCGCGAGCAGCGCGGCGTCCACCGCGATCCGGCGTTGGAAGCCCGGCTCTCTCGACCTCTCCTTCGAGAACGCGTGCAGCCCGAAGGCGGCGAGAACCAACGAGGATGCGAACTGGATGGCGACCAGATTCGTGAAGAACAGGAGGAACGCTCCGGCAGCCTCGGCGAGCATCCCCCGCGACAGGCAGATGCCGCACGCCGTGAGCGGCGGAGCGAGAGCGGTGGCGATGGCCACACCGACCATGCCGGCGCTGACCTTGGGCACGCAAATCGCGTAGGCGGCCGCCGCGCCGCCTGCAAGCGCGATTCCCAGATCGAGCAGGTTGGGCTCGGTGCGAACGAGGATCTCTCGGGTGATCGGCAGATCGCGGTTCATCAAGCCGATCGCGAAGCCGACGGCAAGCACCAGCCCGGCACCGGCCACCTCGGCGACGGCCGAGCGGACCAGCAGGCGCGTGTTGCCGTCGACCAGACCCAGCGCCAGCCCCAGAATCGGGCCCAGCAGCATGGCCAGGAGCATCGCTCCGATGACGACGGCCGTGCTGTCGGACAGAAGCCCGTAGGCCGCCACGATCGTGGCCAGCGCGTTCATGACGAGGTAGTTGGAGTCGAGCCTCGCTCCTCGGTAGATCTGGAGGCGGATCCCGGCGCGATCGATCCCCTCTGCCGCCAACTGCTGGGACACGCAAGGAAGATACAATACGGCCGCGGCTATGGCGTGCGGCGGTGCATCCTACGGCCCACCCCTTCCGACCATCCTCCCACGCAAGGCTCCGGAGAGTCGTAGAAGGCACTGAGGGAACCCTTGGATTCGCCGGTCGTCATCTTCGACGGAGATTGCCGCTTCTGCCGCCGCTCAGTGGAGCTTCTGCGGAGGCTCCCCAAGGCGGCGAACCTCGGTTGGGTGCCCCGCGGGAGCCGGGAGGCGGAGCGCTTGGCTTCCGACAGCGGGCTGCCGGAGAGTCTGATCCTGATCGACGACGAGGGCACGCACACGGGCTTCGAGGCGGTCTGGAGGACGATGCGCCATGCCGGCGCCCCGAGGATCCTGCTCGCCGCCGCCCGGCTCGTGCCCCGATCCGTCCGCGAGGCCGCCTACCGCTGGGTGGCGCGGAACAGGCACCGGCTTTGCCTGGGCTCCGCCTGCGGTCCTCCGAAGCCGGACCGAAGGTCCCAGAGGTAGACTCCCCGAAAGGTGATTCCGTCACCCGGGCAGCGGACCGATCGGCCTCCGATCCGTCGCGCCCAAGGAGGAAAGATGGGAGTTCGCATCACGGATCTCAAAGCGATTGAAATCCTCGACTCGCGCGGCAACCCCACGGTGCGCGCGTTCCTGACGCTCAGCGACGGCACTTCCGTTTCGGCCTCGGTGCCCTCGGGAGCCTCGACGGGCGAGAACGAGGCGGTCGAGCTGCGCGACGGAGACAAGAAGCGGTACCTCGGCAAGGGCGTGCTGCAGGCGGTCCGAAACGTCAACGAGGTCATCGCGCCGAAGGTCGTCGGCATGGATCCGGCCAAGCAGACCGAGATCGACCTGACGATGATCGACCTCGACGGCACGCCGAACAAGGGCAAACTGGGCGCGAACGCGATCCTCGCCGTCTCGATGGCCGCGGCCAAGGCGGCCGCCGCCTCCGCGGGTCTGCCCCTCTACGCGTACCTGGGCGGTCCGTGCGCGAACACGCTGCCCGCCCCGATGATGAACATCCTGAACGGCGGCAAGCACGCGGAGAACCGCGTCGACTTCCAGGAGTTCATGGTGATGCCGCTCGGCGCGCCGTCGTTCTCCGAGGCCCTGAGGGCGGGCGCCGAGACGTTCCACGCGCTGAAGTCGCTGCTCAAGAAGCGCGGCTACGAGGTCGGCGTCGGCGACGAGGGCGGGTTCGCGCCCAACCTGAAGAGCAACGAGGAGGCGGTCGAGGTGATCCTCGAGGCGATCCGCGCCGCGGGCTACGAGCCGGGCAAGGACGTGTCGATCGCGCTCGACCCCGCCGCCAGCTCCTTCTTCGAGAACGGGAAGTACGTGCTGTCCAAGTCGGGCGAGGGCGAGAAGACGACCGACGAGATGATCGAGCTGTGGGCCAAGTGGGTCGCGACGTATCCGATCGTTTCGCTCGAGGACGGCCTGAACGAGAACGACTGGGCCGGCTTCCAGAAGCTCACCGCCCAGATCGGCGACAAGGTGCAGATCGTCGGCGACGACCTGTTCGTGACGAACACGCAGTTCGTCGAGCGCGGCATCGCCGAGAAGTCGGCGAACGCCGTTCTGATCAAGCTGAACCAGATCGGCACGGTGACGGAGACGGTCCGCACGATCGAGATGTGCCGGAAGGCCGGCTGGAACTACGTGATCTCGCACCGCTCCGGCGAGACGGAGGACGCGTTCATGGCGGACTTCTCGGTGGCGATGGGCGGCGGCCAGATCAAGACCGGTTCGGCGTGCCGCAGCGAGAGGATCGCGAAGTACAACCGGCTGCTGGAGATCGAGTTCGAGCTGGGCCGCGCGGCCCGCTACGGCGGATCTCTCTGAGGTCTCCGCGCAGGCTGGTCTCCCGGGGCGCGCATTCGGCGCGCCCCGACCTTTTTCCGGCACCGGATATGTCTAGCAAACAGACATGGATTTGTGAGCGAGGCCGCCCGAAACTCTCCCAACCATCCCGATCTCCGCATCACTATGTCTATACATTGAGGTTTCGCGATGAGGCAGAAGCCGGAACGGATCGCGACGGTGCCCCGGTACCTGGAGATCAAGGCGAGAATCCTCGCTGAGATCCGTTCCGGCCGCCTCGCGCCCGGAGACCGCCTTCCCAACGAGGTGGACCTGGCCGAGCGCTTCGGCGTCAGCCGCATGACCGCCAACCGGGCCGTCGTGTCGCTCGCCGAGGACGGCTGGGTGGTCCGACGCCGCCACTCGGGCACCTTCGTCAGCGACCAAGCCCGCCGCCCATCGCCGAACCCGGTGCTGGTGCTCGCCGAGCCGGAGATGTATCTCAAGGACGAGTTCTTCCAGACCATCTACTGGCAGCTGCGCTCACACCTCGCCGCGCGCGGCCTGCCGCTGCAGGTCGCCGCCCCTCCGCCGAAGGATACGGTCGAGTGGATGCTCGGGCTGGGCGCCGCGCCGCTCATCGCCATCGCCACGCCGCGCTACGCCTACGACGATCTTCTCGAGGTCGCTCGAAGGGGAGTGCCCACCATCGCCATCGCCTCCGACGTCCAAGGCTACGGGGTGTCCTCCGTGGACGCAGACAACCTGCTCGGCGCGGCCCTGGCGATTCGCCACCTGAGCTCCCTGGGCCACGCGCGAGTGGCCTTCGTCGGCGGCTACCCGGAGGAGTCCAACTCCATCGACCGGGAGCGGGGCTGGCAGGCCGCATGCATCGCCGCCGGCCTCCTCGCCGACCCCCGCCTTTCCTTCATGTTCCCAACCGACTCTTTCGCGAGCTCTCCGGATACGGAGACGCGGCTCCGGAGCGGGCTCGCATCGAACGACCGGCCGACGGCGCTGTTCGCCGCCGGACCCCGCCTCGCCATGCAGGCGCTCCGGACCGCAGCGGATCTGGGTCTGCGAGTGCCCGAAGACCTGTCCATCGTCGCCTTCGACGATCCCCCCTATCTCGCGCTCTCCCTGCCGCCGCTCACCACGGTCCGCCAGCCCTTCGAGGAGATGGCCTCGTGCGTCGCCGAGATGGTGGCCGGCTCTGCGGTTCCCGCCGCCGGAGGGCGCCGGCTCTTCCCACCGGAGCTGGTGGTCCGCGCATCCACCTCCGCTCCCCCGACCCAGCCTTGAACCACATCGAACATGAAACGAGCTTTCACACTCATCGAGCTTCTGGTCGTCATCGCGATCATCGCCATCCTGGCGGCGATCCTGTTCCCCGTGTTCGCCCAGGCCAAGGCCGCAGCCAAGAAGACGCAGTGCCTCTCGAACACCAAGCAGCTCGGTCTGGCGACTCTGATGTACGCGTCGGACTACGACGACACGTTCTTCGAACAGACCTGGCCGGGCGGCTGCCCCAAGTCGGAAACCGGCTACTGGACCGACTGCATGGACTGGCTCGGCCAGCCCTGCCAGCAGAACCACTACGGCGTACTGCTCCACCCCTACATCAAGAACGGGGGCCTGTTCGACTGCCCGAGCAACTCCGACCTGAACTACGTGGCCAGCAACTCCGTGTGGGTGTGCGGCGATCCGCAGAAGAGGCCCCTCCTCCAAGCCGCGGACTACACGATCAATGAGGTTCTGTTCGCCACCGCCAAGACCTCCTCGTGGATCGGCGAACCCGCCGAGGTGGCCTTCTACATGGACGGCCAATACCAGTACTCCTGGCGGGTCTGCGTGCCGTTCCCCGGCGACACGGGCGATCAGGGCCACCGGGCCTTCCCGCACGGCGTCGTTCCGGACTGGGGCTACTACGGCAAGGTCTACCACGGCGATGGCAACAACATCACCTACTCGGATGGCCACTCGAAGTTCGGAAAGATGATGCGCCTGCCTTCGGACCACCCGGCGCTCCCGGACCGGATCGTCGACGGCTTCTACCCGGCCAAGCTGTCGTCCGAACCCTGCTCCATCTCGGGGAAGTACTGATGCTGCGATCCACTGTGGCCCTTGCGATCCTCCTTCTCCTCGCGCTCGGAACGCCGGGTTGCGGGGAGGACCCGGAGCGGGCTTCGGTGCCGGAGGACAAGCGGGTCGGCAACTTCGCCTACGTTTCGCCGGGCGGGGAGAAGGAGGTCCGCAAGCCGGCCTCCGCGCCGGCAGGCGAAGGCCCCCGGTAGCACGCCGCCGTGGGCGCGGTCGTCCGCCCGCGTCCGCGCGTCGGAAGAACGCGGGGCGCGGGCCGCCGGCCCGCGCCCCGCTCAACCCCGGCTCACTCGACGGCCGTGATGGCCAGCAAGGCGGGCACGCCGACCCTCTCCTGCGAGCCATAGAACAGGTCGATCGACTGGATCGCCACCCCCGGCCTCGGGTTGTTCCACTGGTAGAGGTAGGCGACCGCCTTCTCCTCCGGCCACTCGGAGAACGCCTTGCTCCACGCCACGGCCGCCTCCTTCAGCGCCTCCGGGTTCCTGGAAACGTAGGGACCGATGTTCCTCCCGAGCACGAGGGGGATCTCCACGCTCTGCCCGTCGGCATAGCGCACTCGGTAGCGGGCCACCTCGAACTCCACGCCGCGCCTGCGCTCGTCGTCGTTCGGCCAGCGGTCGATCCTTGCCGTGTGCACGAAGAACAGAGCCGCGGCCGTTCGTCCCACGGGAATGCCCTCCACCTTCTCGGGCAGGTTGTTCGGAACACCCGGGCCGCCGAGCATCACGCACTCCGGCACGGGCGATGTGGCGAACGCGTACACCTCGAAGGGCACGCCGCCGAGCACCTGCCGGCCCGCCGGGAAGTCGGCGAAGGTGCGGCTCTGGTCGCCGAACCATCCCCGCTGGTTGCGGAACTGGTTGGCGTGCTTGGACAGGTCGACGGACACGTAGCGGTTCCCCGCCGCTCCCGCCACCACGGTCCGCTCGCCGCCGAAGGCGGCGCCCAGGTTCCTCAGCACGCCCGCCAGGATGTTCCGCTTCTTCGTCGCATTCTCGGGCACGGACTCGGAGTCCTTGAACAGGAGGTTGCACAACACCACCTGGCCCTTGCCGATCTCGTAGCGGACGATCCCGCCCGTGGCGTCGACCGGATGCACCTTGGACCAGACCGAAGGATCCCGCCGGACGAACAGGCGCACGTTGTCGATTCCCACCACGTTCTGCGAGGCCGACGGAACGCGGACCCAGTCGGCGATCCGAAGCAGCACCCTGCTCGCGGTCTTCGGCTGATCGAACCGAAGGAGCTGAGGCTCCGTGTTCGGCTGCACGTCGAAGGTCAGGCGGTCCTTCCCGTCGAAGACCAGCTCGATCTTGCTCACCAGGTGGTAGAAGCCGTTGCCGGTCCACTCGATCGCCTCGAACGGGAACGGTCGCGCGAACCGGAACTCCAGCTCCGGCTTCATGTCGGGCATGACGAACGAGTAGATGTACTTCCACCCGTCGGCCGAAACCATGCCGTTCACGACGTTCTCGAATCCCGCCGGCACGCCGAACGGGGCCACGTCCCGCACGTCGACCACGGCGTGGAACACGTCGTCGGCGATCCACATGTCCGAGGTCCACTCGAACAGCCGCTCGGAGGAGAGCATGGCGATCTCTCCCGTGCCGATACCAACAGCCAACGGATCGCGCGGCAGGTTCCAGCCTGTGCGCTCCCGGCGGAACGGCCGCACCAGGTGAGGCACCCCGACGACGCTCGAATAGGCATCGGCGCCCTCGGGAGTCAGCCCGTTGAGGAGCAAGGTGCCACCCACCCCGAAGAACGCCGTCAGATCCGCCTTCATCCCCGCGAGCGTGCGGAGCGTCGCGGCGTCCGCGCTCACCACGGCGATGCGCCTGGCCGCCGGGCGGATCGCCTCGGCCACCGTCTTGGCCTCGGTGAACACCACGCCCGTGGCCGAGACGGCCTTGCGGAGCTGCTCGTTGGGCCCGGCATACACCACCACAGGCACGGCGGTCTTCTTGTACGTGGCCGCGTGCAGCAGGAGGTTCGCCAGCAGCCGGGAGGCGGGGGCCTGGCCCAGGTTGGCGCCGACCTTGAGCTGGCAGAGCAGCATCAGACTCTCCCCGACCGGAACCTCGAGCAGAGGGCTGTACCGAAGCCGAGCGTGAGCCTGCACCAAGGACCGCGCGCCTTGGGTCGGCTTCGCATACGCGCGCTCGAAGGTCCAGCCATCCGCGGGCCAAGCGGTCAGGTCGGCGTCCTTCAGCCCGTCCATCACCGGGTGCGTCGGGTTCTCCACGAAGGCGAACGCTCCCCGCCGATCGGTGGATTCCACCGGGATCGGCAGGCCCTGGACCCTCAGCGGGTGGCTCTGCTCGAGGACCACGACGCGCACTCCCGTCAGGGCCAGCGCCGCGAGGTCGGAGCGCAGGCTGGCGGCCTCGTCCAGAGCGTTGGGGCCGACGACCAGCACCCGCACGCCGGCGGGCACCTTCGGACCGTTCGCCACGATCGGGTCGAGTCCGTGAGCCCGAACCCACCCGAGGATCCTGCCGGACGGATCCCAGACCGCCAGCGAACCCTTGGGCAGCGCGGACCGGAGCTTGGGATCCAGCAGCGAGGAGGAGGGCATCACGGCCAGCGGCTTCCGATCCTCGAACACCGTTTTGCCGCCGACCTTCAGGCGCAGGAGCCAGGCACCCTCGGTTCGCGCCGAGACCTGCGGGACGGCCCACTCGACCTTCAGCCTCTCGTGGGAACCCGGAGCCACCTTCAGCTCCCTCGTCGTCCGCTCCAAGGTTCGGCCGCCCACCGAGAGCTCCGTCTCCAGCACCATCGGATCCGCATGGCGCGTATCGTTGAACACGCGGAGCGTCCGAGCGACCTTCTGTCCCGAGCCGAACGACCAGTCCATCTCCCTGCAGAAGACGGCCCTCTCCGCGTTCGAGACGTACTTGCCGTACTGCTCGCCCTCGTGCCCGACCCAGAAGTGCCAGAAGGCGTAGTGGTCTCCCCACCGATAGCCCTCCGTAAGCATCCGCTGAATGAGTGCGATGCCCTTCTGCGCTGCCGCCTTGCCGTTGAACGCCTCCTCCCCCTGGATCCAAGCGTAGTCGGCGGGGTTGATTCCGGCGGCGTAGAAGTCCTCGCCCAGGTATCGCGGGCGCTTCTGGTCCCACTCCCAGCGGCCTCGGCCGCCACCCCTGGGGAAGGCGGAGAAGGCGAGCGCAGGATAGTCGCTCGGGTTGTTCGTGAACACGTAGTGGTCCCCGTGCACCGGGAACGAGTTGTTCTTGGCCGCTCCGCCACCGTCCACCATCCAGAGCCGGGTTGGATCGAGCTTGCGGACGGCTTCTCCGGCGCGAAGCACCTCGCGCTCGAACTCATCCATCAGATGGCCCCACAGGTTGAGCGTGTTGATGTAGAGGAACTCGTTCTCCAGCGACCACACGTGGATCGACGGGTGGTTCCGCTCCGCCCGCACCTGCGCGGCCATCTGGTCCTGCCAGTTCCGCAGCAGCTCGACCTTGATCTCCGAACCGTACAGCTTTCTCAGGTCCGGGTCCTGCTCCACCGGCATGTATCCGATGACCTCGCCGTCGAGGATGCCGCTGCGGCGCACCACGACGCCGTTGCGGTCGAACCATCGCAGGGCCTCCTCGATCGGCATCCCCTTCCATCGGTAGCTTCCGTTCTGGGCGATGCCGGCGAGGCGCATGAACCTCTGGCCAGACCTGCGATAGTTGGCCAGCCACTCCTCGGGCGTCTCACCCTGCGTGAGCTCCGCCCAGCCCTTCCAGCGCACCCCGTTGAGGTACCAGTGGACACCCTGCACGGTCCACTCGCGGTAGCCGAACTCAGTGTCGACCCGGTCCACGGGCTGGCCGTTCTGCATCACCGTGGTGCGCAGCACGACCATCTGCGGGTCGTCGGGCCACCACAGCCTGGGGTTCTCCCAGCGACCCGACACGACGGCCACTCCGCCCTCGCCCGTGGGAACGGTTCCCAACGGCGCCAGAATCTGCCCGGAGATGGGATCCACAACGTCGCAGCGCACCTGGGCCGGACCGCCGCGCACGGTCACCTCCGCCTCCACGACGCCTTCGGAAACCTTCGGCTTGACGAAGACATCCTCCGCGTACGCAGGCCCGGTCAAAGTGAGCACCGGGGTCTCCAGAATGCCCGAATAGAAGGAGTTCCAGATCGGGTAAGCGAGGTCTTGGAAGCCTCCCTTCACCACGTCGAGGGGCAGGTTGAACTTCCTCCGCAGCTTCATCGGATCGTTCGGGTTGGCGGAATAGCCGTACCAAGCGTCCCGGATCCCGACGATCAGCTCGTTCACCCCGGGCCGTGCCGCCTTGGTCGCGTCCACCAGGAACGGAACCAGCGGGTCCTTCTGGAAGCCGCAGAGCTGGCCGTTCACCACCACTGTGGTGTTCAAGTTGTTGAGCGGGAAGCGCAGCAGGACCGAGCCGCCGGCATAGCCGGCCGGCAGCCGGAACCGCGTCCGGTACCAAAGGCGATGGGCGAACATCAGATCGGGGCGCGACACGTTCCGGTCGCTCGGAACCGGAATCGCCGTCCAGAAGGCCTCCGTTGGCAGGTCCCGCATCGGCTCCGCGACGGGCCCCGGCAGCTGCTCGTCCGCCCGCGCGATCTCCCAAAGCCCCTCCAGGCGAACCGTGGAACGCTCGCCCGGCTTCGCGGCGGCGACCTCGAACACGGTCTCGGCGGCCTTGCGATCCTCCTCGCTCGGCGTGGCCTCGCCCGGCTTCCGAGGACCGTTCGGCCGGAAAGGCCCGGGGGTCACCGCGAGCGCGTCCAGCGCGAACAGCAGACCACTGTTCTCGCCTCGGTCGTTCTTCCTCTGCCGAACCTCGAACTCGATTCGGTGCCGCCCGGCGCCGAGTTCCGCTTCTCCCAGCTTCAGCCAAGCCACCTCGACCCAACGGTCCATGGGCATCAGGTCGGTGGTCAGCACCTCGGGCGCGACGTCGGTCCACGTCCCTCCATCCAGCCTCCAGCGGAACGGCGAGCGGGCGAATTCGTAGCCGATCCTCGCCCAGATCTCGTTCCGGCCGGCGGCCGGAGCGTCGAACTCGTACCGGATCGTCGCCGGAGGAGCGTTCCGGTCGTCGGTGGAGATCTGCGCCCACTCCCCTCTGGACAGCACGGCGCGGTTGCCCCAGCCGGACACCATCGGCTTCACAGACGCCTCGGCGAAGGACTCACCCTCCACCCACGCCAAGGGAGGAGCCTGAAGCGTGAGAGCCGAACCCGCGAGAACGACCGGCAGAAGGCACGGAAGGAACCGTGGCGGAAGAGTCCTCATGCTCCCAGTATACGCGTTCACATCCAGGCGCATGGTGCCGCTCCCGGCCTCCTCTGGGTAACTTGGACCCATGCAAAGCAGGGTCAGCACCCACGATCGCTCCTTGCTGCGGGAACTCGCCAACCGTGTGGCCGAGATCGCCGCCCTACCCGTGCAGGAGGAGAAGCGCCGCCTCTGGAAGAGGCTCAACGCCGTCCGAATGGAGCGGCCGATGGTGATGATCGACCAAGTCTGTTGGAACGAGCTCCAACAGACCGGCGAGCTGGACCTGCTGTGTGAGGATCCCGAATGCAGGGGGTATGAGCTGGGCCTGCGCCGAATCCTGTACCAATGGAACCACTTTCCGGTAGACCGGGTGGTCGAGCCCTATCTGGACGTGCCCATGGCCGTCCACAACACCGGGTTCGGCATCCACGTGCAGGAGGAGACGGCGTCGATCGACCCCACCAGCGACGTGCTGGGGCACATCTACAGGTGCCAGTTCGAAACCGAGGAGGATCTGGAGAAGATCCAGACGCCGCGGGTGTGGCACGACGAGGCCGAGACGAAGCGTCGCCTGGAGCGGGCCCATGAGATCTTCGACGGCACTCTGGAAGTCCGGCTCCAAGGCTGCGATCCCTACCTCTCGCTGTGGGACCCGATCAGCACGTGGGTCGGCGTCGAGAACACCCTCTACTACCTGGTCGATCGCCCCGACTACATGCACCGGCTCGTCGGGCGGATGACCGAGGGGTACCTCGCGATGCTCGACCAGCTCGAGCAGCAGGGCCTTCTCTGCCAGCCCCAGCCGATCATTCACTGCACCGGAGCCTACACCGACGAGCTGCCCAAAGAGGGCTTCGACCCCGCTCGGCCCAGGTGCAAGGACCTCTGGATGTTCGGGCTGGCCCAGATCTTCGCCTCGGTTTCGCCGCAGATGTTCGACGAGTTCGAGGTCGCCTACGCCTCTCGGATCTGCGAGCGGTTCGGCTTGGTCTATTACGGCTGCTGCGACCCCTTGGACGGGAAGATGGAGCAGGTCCGCAAGATCCCCAACGTGCGGAAGGTGTCGATGTCCCCGTGGGTCGACCAGGAGCGCGGCGCCGAGGAGATCGGCGGGGACTTCGTGTTCTCGCGCAAGCCGAGCCCGGCGCTGTTGGCAACGGACTCGTTCGACCCGGAGGCGGTCAGGCGGGACCTCCAGGCGACGCTCGACGTCTGCCGCCGCCACGGGTGCTCCGTCGAGCTGATCCTGAAGGACATCTCCACGATCCGCTACGAGCCGCGGCGCCTCGACGAGTGGGCGCGGATCGCGATGGAGCTGGTCCAAGCCTGAGTCGCGCGCCGCGCTTCGCTTCGGGCCCGGAGAACCCCGCATTTCTGCGGGGTTCTTGCTGTGGGGCCGTAGGCCCTTGGTGCTTCCGGACTCCAACCTGCCTAATCCGTCGTATAATGTGTCTAGACACATCCGGGTTGTGACTGATCAATTCCGGTTGAGTCTAGACAAGCTGTGAACGTTCCGAAGCTCTCCTCGAAGGACGGCTCGAAGCCGGTCCACGTTCAGATCCGGGATGCGATCCTCGATCAGATCCGGTCGGGCACGCTTCGCCCCGGAGACCGGCTGCCGAGCGAGGTCGAGATCGCCGATCGGTTCGGCGTGAGCCGCATGACCGCGAACAAGTCGATCCTGGCGCTCGTGCAGGACGGCTGGCTGGTCCGCGAGAAGGGTCGGGGAACGTTCGTCGCCAGCAGCCCGGGCATCGTCGAGGGCCAGGTCTGCAGGGTCGTGGTGCCCGTCGACTCCGTCGGGGCAGTCGGCGACGTGTACTTCGGCACTCTTTACTGGAAGCTACTGGAGAGGCTCCAGGAGAAGTCCGTACGGATCGACCTGCGGCCGTTCCAGAGCGCGCCCCTGGGGGACTCCGGCGAGGCCCCACCCGCAGGCTACATCGTCATCGACCCGCCGGAGACCTCTCTGCCGATGTTCGCGGACCTTCGGCTCGGCGGGCGGCCTGTGGTGCTGCTGGGTTGCTCGTGGAACTACCCCGGCCTGTCGTTCGTAGACAGCGACAACCTGTTGGGGGGGTTGATGGCCGCGAACCACCTCGCCGATCTCGGCCATCGCAAGCTGATGTTCCTCGGAGGATGCCCGTCCGACTCGAACACTCGCGAACGCCTGCGCGGCTTCCGGATCGCCCTGAGGGCGCGCGACATCGTTCTGCCCGAGAACCGGGTTGTGATCATGGACGAGGCTTGGGGCATCGACGCCGGCACCGAGGCCCTGCTGGAGTCGGTGCTGCTGGACCGCGACAGGCCGACGGCCGTGTTCGCCGCGGGACCGAAGATTGCCTTCTCGCTCCTCGGCATCGTGCATCGCCTCGGGCTGAGGTGCCCCGAGGACATCTCGATCGTCGCCTACGACGATCCGGACTTCATTCGGCTGTCGTACCCGCCCATGACGACCGTCCGGCAGCCGCTCGACCAGATGGCCTGCCTGGCCGCCGACATCCTGCTGGAGGCGCTCAGCCTCGGCGCGACCGAGAGCCGGCGCCACATCCTGGAACCCGAATTCGTTCTGCGGGGCACGACGACCGTGGCCCCTAGTTCATAGGAGAAAAGACGAAACCATGAAACGTGCGTTCACCCTCATCGAGCTCCTCGTCGTGATCGCGATCATCGCGATCCTCGCGGCCATCCTGTTCCCGGTCTTCGCCCAGGCCAAGCTCTCGGCGAAGCGCACCCAGGACCTGTCCAACGTCAAGCAGCTCGCCCTCGGAGCCCTGATGTACGCGTCGGACAACGACGACACGCTGTTGTCGTTCCCGTACGCCGGACGCTGGAGCTCGCCGAGCTACCCGAACCCCGGCGACTTCTTCGAGCGGCCGTTCTGGAGCGACATCCTGATGCCGTACGTGAAGTCCAAGGGCTTGTTCTCCACGGCGACCAACAGCGACATCCTTTACGGCCCCGGCGGCTACCTGTACCCCGGGCAGCTGAACGCGGCCGACACCGACCTCACCCGCCGGTACCGCGTCACCTACGCGCTGAACCACATGATCTCGCGCGCCGACTTCGGGCCTCTGAGCCCGGGAGCGACCAGCGCGACGTCGATCGACGTCCCCGCGGAGATCGCGATGCTCGGCCCGTCGCAGTACGCTTGGACCTACTCGTCCTGCCAGGATGAGAACGGCGAGACCAAGTGGTTCTGGAACATCAGCACCGGCGGTTGGGGCTACGAGCTGTTCGGCGCCATGAACAACCGGAGCGCGATCACGACCCGGGGCGGGTTCAACGGCGGCGCGAACTTCGCCTTCACCGACGGGCACGCCTCGTTCGCCAAGGCGGTCATCATGGGCAAGCTCGGCAACGTGAACGACACCGTCTCCGGCCTCTTCTCGGGCTACTTCCCGAAGGTCAAGACGAGCAACAAGCCCGCTCCGGCCGGCACCTGCCCGTGGGACGTCGCGCCCGGCACGGCAGGCTTCGCCTACTGATTCGAACCAAGGAACCAGCGGCGTCAGGGGGCCCGTCGCGGCCCCCTCGGCCCGCCACTCGGCGCAGAGCATGAAGAGCGAGGTTCCGAAACCGCTGATCGCAGTGATCCTGGCTCTCGTCGTGGCCGCCATCGGGTGGTTCGCGTGGGTCCAGTTCAAACCCACCGACTCGACGAAGGTTCGCCCCGACGACTACCAGATGGAGCCTGGCGAGTACCGCCAGAAGTTGATCGAAGAAGGCAAGGTTTCCCCATGAAGCGGATGGTTTGGCTCGTTGCAGCGATGATCCTCCTCGGATCGTTCGGGTGTTCCGGAGGCTCGGACGACAAGGCCGGCAGCCCCGTGAAGGAAGGCGACTACGCCGCCGAGCCGGGCAACGCGGGCCAGACCCGCTGACACCCCGGCCCCCGAACTCCCCCGGCGCCTGGATCGCCGGGGGCCTTTTGCTGGATCAGTAGCCCCGGTCCGGGTCGACGGCGTTGGCGGTCCGCTCGCCCGCGGAGAGGCGGCGGAGCAGTCGGGCGAGATCTCGGAAGCGGACCTCGTCGATGCCCTCGGCCCATCCGCCGCAGTGCGGAGTGAGAACGACGTTCTCAAGCTCGTGGAAAGGATGCCTGGAAGGCCACTGCGGCGGCTCGCCGGAAGGATACCGCCACCAGACGTCCAGCCCGGCGCCCCATAGACGGCCCGTCGCCAGCGCCTCAAAGAACGCGTCCTCGTCGAAAACCGGCCCTCGCCCCACGTTGACCACGATCGCCCTCTCGGGCAGAAGCCCGATCTCCCTCCTGCCGATCAAGCCCTCCGTCTCGCTCGTCAGGGGAAGCGAGCAGAGCAGCGCGTCGGCCGTCGGCAGAAGCTCCGGCAGCCTGGACACCGGGTGCACCCACGCGGGGTCGCCGGTCCTCGCCTCCCTCCGTACGGCTGCCACGCGCATCCCCATGGAACGGCAGATGCGCGCGATGCGCCCTCCGATCGCTCCGTAGCCCAACACCAGCGCGGTGGAGCCATGCAGCAACAGGGCCGAAGACGCCCTGCCCCGGCCGCCCCAGTCTCCCTGACGCATCGCCCGGTCGCGCGGGACCACGCTCTTGGCCACGGCCATCAGCAGGGCGACGGCCATCTCCGCGGTGGCGTCGGCGTTGTGATGCAGGTTGTGCAGGGTGAGGCCCGGAACGCGCCGCACCTGCTCGACCAGCTCGCGGCTCGGTCCGGCCCACGGCACGACGACCGCCCGCAACCGCGGCAACCGGGCGGCATGCTCGGCCGTGAACCCCGAACCGACCCACACCTCCGCATCGGCGGGAGGCTCGTCGCCGAATGTCCAACTCGCGAACCGACGCGTGCGCCGCCGCAGCGTCTCCTGCGCCTCGGGCGCCCAGCCCCCTGCCCCATGAACCCGCATCACGGATCGGAGCTTGGCACATCGGAAGGGTAGCATGGGCCGAGGATCGCTTCCGATGATCGCCACCCTAGCCCTCGTCGCGGCGCTCGCCGCCTCTCCAAAGCCGGTCCTGAGCGACTTCATCGGGCTGAACGTCCACACGGTGCTGTTCAAGCCGGACCTGTACAAGCCGGTGGCACGCCTCCTGAGGAACTACCATCCCGCCTCCTGGGACCTCGGAGACAACCCGCGCAACCCGACCCCGTTTCCGAAGGCCCAGAACGGCGTGGATTGGAAAGACCTGTACGGATCATGGATCCAGGCCGGTTACGAGGTCGACGCGACGGTGATGTTCGAGGAGCTCGCGCCGGACAAGTGGAAGGACCCGGAGCGAGACGCCTACGCCTACGGGTTCAGCCTGGCCAGGTGGTTCGGACCTTCCAGTCCGTTCCCCTACCTCTCCTCGGTGGAGATAGGCAACGAGCCGGGGCTGTTCGACGACGCCCTCTACGCACGCATCTTCAGGGCCATGGCCCAGGGCATTCGCAAGGCGGACCCGAGCCTGAAGATCGCGACGTGCGCCGCCACCGCCGGCGCCAGCCACCGGTACGCCAAGACGCTGCGGATCTTCGAGGATTCCAAGGACCTAGTGGACGTGGTGACGGTCCACACCTACCCGATGCTCGAGGAGTACCCGACGTGGCGGCGCAGCCACCCGGAGGACGAGCGCCTCCGCTACCTGAAGGACGTCCACAGCGCGATCGAATGGCGCGACCGCCACCTGCCCGACCGCCCGCTCTGGGTTACCGAGTTCGGCTACGACGCCTCGACGGCCCAGCCCAAACCAGACGGCGACTTCGCCAAGTGGGTCGACGTCTCCGACGAGGAGCAGGCGCGGTTCATCGTGCGAAGCTTCCTTCTGTTCGCCTCGATGGACGTCCAGCGGGCGTACCTCTACTGGTTCAACGACGAAGACCTGCCGGAGCTGCACGGGTCCTCCGGCCTCACGCGGAAGTATTCCCCCAAGCCGGCGTTCCACGCCGTCGCGCATCTGATGGCCACGCTCGGCGAATTCCGCTTCGCGCGCAAGGTGGCCGAAAGGCGCGAGGATCTGTTCGTGTTCGAGTTCGAGAACGCGAAGGACCCGGGCCGCATGGCTTGGGTGGCGTGGTGCCCCACGGGATCCGGAAAGACCAGCCGCTCGAAGCTTCCCACGCCGCCGGGGCGCGTCGAGTCGGTCCAGACGATGCCCCTCGGCCCGGGAGCCTCTCCGGCCTCGCCCAGAATGCCGGACCGGGTCGGCGAGGACCCGGTCTACATCCTGTGGCGGAAGCCGTAGGCCGCGTCAGCTGAGAACCACGCGGGCGGACGGATCCTTGTTCACCACGATGCCGAGGATGCGGGCCTTGGTCATCTTCAGGGTCGAGATGGCCTCGCGCATGTCGTCCTTCTTCGGGCCGCCCACCTTCGTGACGAACAGGACCGTGCCCACGATGGCCGCCAGCGCCTGCGAGTCGGCGAGCGCGAAGCTGCTCACGGTGTCGTAGACCACGACGTCGGCCATCTCCTTCAGCCTCTCGTGGGTCTCGACCATCCGATCGGAGGCGATGAGGCCCGACGGGTTGCTCGGCAGGGTTCCCGCCGGCACCACGCGCAGGTTCTGGATGGGCGAGTCCTTGATGACCTCCTCCAGCTCCTTCTCACCGTTCAGCACCTCGGACAGGCCGGGAACCTGCTCCACCCCGAACGCCCTGTGCACGGTCGGCATCCTCAGGTTCGCGTCGACCAGGATGACCGACCGCCCGTCCAGGGCCATCGCCGTGGCCAGGTTGGCCGCCACGACGGACTTGCCCTCTCCGGCGAAGGTGCTGGTCACCATCACCGCCTTGAGGCTCGGGTCGTTGTACGGCATCACCGCCGTGGGGTGGAACTCACCGTCGAACACGTCGATGCCGTCCTCCGCGCGCACCAGTCCGGTCCCGTTCTTCTGGTACTCGTGCGCCAAGGCCATGTTGCTGCGCAGAAGCCGGTACCGGTCCAAGGCCAGCGGATCCCCGCTGCGGGCCACCAACGGGCTGGCCCTCTTGATCACGGGAAGCCGGGCGAGAATGTCCAGTCCCGAGACGTGCTTGGCGTCGCGGTCGGAGGAGACCCGATCCTGCAGCGTGTCCCGCGCCATCGCGAGCATCAGGCCGAACACGAGGCCGAAGAGCGCTCCGACGACGAGGTTCATCTCGGCCTTGGGCGCGATCTTGACCGGTTCCGAGGCGGCCATCACCACGCTCATCGGGGTCTTCAGGGCATTGTCGCGCAGCACCAGGTCGTCGACCGTGGCCGAGAGCCGACGGATCGTCTGCTCGCGCTCCGCGACCTTCGACTCCAAGGCCGCTTGCTGCTTGGCCAGGCTCTGCATCGACATCAGGCTGCTGCTGCGCTGCGCGGCCTGGCTCTGGGCCGCCGCGAGCTGGGCGCGGGCGGACTTCAGCTCGGCCTTCGCGGCCACGATCTGGGCGTCCAGCGCGTCCAGCTGCGGGTTCTTGATCGAAGGCTTGACGAGCAGACGCTTCTGGAGGTTCTCGATGTACTGCTTCTGCGAGGCGATCTGCTCGTCGATCTTCCGCACCGCGAGGCTGTTCTCGTTGTACGTCAGCAGCAGTTGGCGGCGGGCGGCGAGCAGACGATCCAGGTTGCCCTTCTCCTGCTCCAGCTCGGCGGTGCTCTGCACGGTGGAGGGCTGCTCGATCATCTGCGGGAGCGAGGCTCGCTGCACCTCCAGCTCCTGCAGGCGGGCCAACGCCGCCTGCACGGCGGTCTCCGCCTGAGCCACCTGCTGCTGGGCCGCGCTGTCGAAGCTCACGCGGATGCCCATCTCGGTGTTGGAGTCCACCACGTTGTGGCGCTTGCGGAAGTTCACCAGCTCCGTCTGAGCCTTGGCGAGCTCCCTCGTCTCCTCTTCGAGCCGCTTGTTCAGGTAGGAGATCGCCCGCCCCAGGGCGTCCCGCTGGCGACTCTGGATGTAGCGGCCGAACACCGTTGGCAGCGCGTCGGCGAGCTTCTTCGTGTGCTCCGGGTTCTGCGAGTCGACGTTGATCTCCAGCACACCCGTGTCGCCGATCGACCGAACATCCACCGACGGCGCGGATTCCAGCTGGCCCTGCGTCTGCGGCGCCATCAGACCCGCCTGCACCGCAGCGTCGTTCAGAATCTGCGGGCTCTGCATGATCTGGATCTGCGTCGGGACGTCGAAGATCGCCTCTTGGTACGAGATGATGCTCAGCGGATCCCCTTGCCCTCCCGAGCGGGCGGGGTTGTTCTCGATGAGAACCCGCGCCGTGCTGCGGTACTTGGAGGGTGTGATCGCGGTGTAGACACCCGCCAGAACCACGAACAGGACCACCGTGACGAGAGTGAGCGGCCACTGACGCTTGAAGATGCCGACCAAGTCCCGGAAGGAGAGGTCGCCCGAGTAGTGCTCCTGCAGATCGTGCTTCATGGGTTCATCGTGGCTTTGGGAGTGCCGACCTTGTTCGCCTCCGGCAAGAGTCGTGCCGTACCGACGGGATCGGGGCCGATCAGGCCCAAAGATACCGTAGCGGCAGCCACCCGCCGCGGGTTGTCCCTACCAAGTTGTCGGCACCTGCATCTAGGAACCGCAGGAGATCGCCCCGGGTTCCATCAACGGGACCGCACCATCCGAACCCCGAACACTCCTCCGGCCCACCGGTCCGGCAGAGCCGCGAAGCGGACGCGAACCGAGGTCTTGCCCCGGGTGGCCTCCTCCGGCAACGGGTAGGCCACGTCCACGAAGCGGCGTCCGAACCGGCCGTCCAGCCGCTCCGTGGCGATCTTGCGGCCGTCCACGAGGATGTCGAACTCGCGCCCGCCGGAATCCGGTCCCCAGTAGGTCACCACCAGCTCGTTGGGGACGGCGGGATCGACCTTGAGCGAGAACTCGAACCAGCCTCCGTCGGTGGCGTGGCGCCACTTGCGACCCATGGCCTCGCCCGCCGACGTCCTCTCGCCGGTGAGCCCATGGTCCCGCTCGGGCTGCATCTCGCCGATCCGCAGCTCGTCGACGGTCCTTGCGGCCAGCTCCGCGCGGCGTCTCTCCTCGGCCCTGTACTCCGCCTCACGCTCCGCCCACTGGCTCTCGGTGAAGGCGTCGAAGTACACGATCGCCCGCTCGTGGACCAGCTCGTGGAACGGCCGAAGCGTCAGATCCTCCGGCCGACCGACCCCCACGGTGCGGAAGGCCAAGCGCCCGCCCGGCAAGCGTCTCAGCCAGTCCCGCACCGGCCGGCCGCCGGTCACCAGCACCGGCAGGCGCTCCACCTCTCCGCCTCGGCCGAGATCGGCCGCCAGCACGACCGGCCCGAACAGCACGGCGAAGCGGCTCGGGTTGTCCGGGGTGGGCTCCACGCGCGGTTCGAGCGGCAACTCGAACTCCACCGAGTCTCCAGCCGTCCAGGTCCGTCGAAGGACGTCGAACCCGTTCCTGCCCGAGCTCGGGATCGGTCGCCCGTCGATCCTGTAGACCACCTGTCCGCGAACCCAGGACGGGTGCCGAACGAGCACCTCCAAGCTGCGCGGGCCGCCCTTGGTGACCGTCAGACGGACCTTGCCGCTCGAGGGCAGACCGGATTCGAGCCGGAACTCCAGCCCGGCCTCGCGGAAGCGCAACGTCGAGGGCACGAACTGGTTCACGTAGAGACGACGCGCGCCCTCGTGGGCATACAGGTAGAGACCGTAGCGGGCGTGGTTCTCCATCCCCGTTCCCACACAGCAGGTGAAGTCGCTGAACGGTCGGTTGTACGTCCTCGCCGTGCCGGGCTGGAGCGTCACATAGTACGTCACACCCCCATCCTCCCGGTTCGAGGAGGCGAGGATGTGGTTCCAGAGGGCGCGCTCCGCATAGTCCGCGGCCTCGCCGTTGGGCGACCAGTCGAACACCCTCTGAGTGAGCTTGAGCATGTTGTAGGTGTTGCAGGTCTCGCAGGAGTTGGTGGACAGACGCTCCGCCAGCCGATCGGGAGGACCGAAGTACTCGTGGTCGCTGTTGCCGCCGATGGCGTAGGTATGGTGCCGCACCACGGTCTCCCAGAAGAAGCGCACAGCGCGCTCGGCCGCCGGATCTCCGGTGAGTTCGTGGATCCGCGTGAGCCCGATCAGCTTGGGGAACTGGGTGTTGGCGTGCTTTCCCGGAAGAATGTCCCTTCCCTCGGCCAGCGGGTCCAGGATCGCCCGGTGATGGAACTTGCGGGCGAGGGCGAGGTAGCGGGGATCCTTCGTTCGGGCCGTGAGCTCCGCCAGAACCTCGTTCATACCACCGTGCTCGCAGGCCAGCATGCGCTGCCACTGCTCCTCGTTCAGGTTCCTCGTGACGTCGATCGCCCAGTCACCCAGCCGACGGGCGATCTCCAGCGCCTTGCGGCTGCCCATCAGCCGGTGCGCATCCAGAAGGCCGGCGAACAGCTTGTGCAGCGTGTACCACGGCACCCAGACCCCGTTGAGGTCGAATCCCTGGCTGCGGATTTCGCCTCTCCGGATCTCGCTCCACAGGCGCTCCTCGTCCGGGATGGCTGCGACGTAGCCGGTTCCTCGGGCGTCCTGGCACAGCTTGAGCTCCTCGACGATGTACGCGACCCTCTTGCGGAATTCGGGGTCTCCGGTCGCCCGCCCCATCGCCGCAATCGCCGACAGATAGTGGCCGAGGCTGTGGCCCGACACGCCCATGGCCTCCCATCCGCCGTATCCCTGGGCCTTGGGCTGCAGCCCGGCCCTTTCGCGAAACCGGGCCAGCAGACGGTCCGGCTCCAGACGCTTCAGGTACTCGGCGTGCACGCGCTGGGCCTCCAAGAACGGGCCGGCCGTCAGCCGCACGTCCGCGAGGTCGAACGGCTGCGCCTGTGGCGCCGCGAGCAGAGAGAACAGGAGACACGAGATCATGGCCAACCATCATCCTATCCGCATTCCATCCTCACAATGCAATCGCTGCGGACGGTTTCTTGGACCAAACTGAAACATGCTGCCTTGGGTTGTGTGCTTCGGAGTGGCCCCGGTGGTGCTGTACGTCTCGCCGAGCGGCGACGATGGGCAGCCGGGCAGCCGCGAGAGGCCCCTGCGAACCCTGACCGCCGCGGTGGCCAGGGCGCGGGCTGCCTCGATCCGGCAGATCCGGCTGCTGCCCGGAGTGCACCGACTGACCCAGCCGCTGGAGCTGGGATCGCAGGACAAGGGACTGGTTCTCCAAGGCCCGGCGATCGTTTCCGGCTCGGTGGTCGTCCGCAACTGGCGGCCCGAGGCGGACGGGACGTGGTCCGCCCCAGCACCCACCGACCGCCCGCTCCGCCTTCTTGCGATCGACGGCAGAGTTCGCCCCCGGGCGCGGCTTCCCCAGAGCGGCCGCCTGCGCCACGAGAGCGTCTTCGATGTCCCGTGGATGAGCACCACCGGCGGAGGATGGAAGCGGCCGCCGACGGACGAGGAACTGACGACGATGAAGGTCCGGGAGGGGGATCTCGGTCCGGAGTTCGAGGTGCGGAACGCCGAGGTCACCGTGTACCACATGTGGGACGAATCCACGGTCGGCGTCCGGGCGTACGACCCCTCCCGTCGAATCCTGACCTTCGCGAGCCGCCTCGGCCACCCGCCGGGGGCGTTCGGCGTGCAGGACTACGTCGTGTGGAACACCCGCGAGGGGCTCACCCAGCCCGGCCAGTGGTTCCACGATCGCGCCAACGGCAGGCTCGTGGTTCGGCCCTTGCCCGGCGAGAGGCTGGACCGAGCCCGGGTCGAGGCGCCGTTGGTGGACAACGCGATCGTCCTGCGTGGGGCCGAGGACGTGACCCTGCGCGACCTGATCGTCGAAGGCTGCGACGCCAGGCCCCAAGCCGCGGGCTTCGGAGCAGGCGAAGCCGAGGGAGCGATCTCGGCGACAGGTTGCCGCGGCCTCGCCCTGCGCAACGTCACCGTCCGGCGCGTCAACAACTGGGGCATCCGTGTCGTGCAGTCCCCCGGAACGACCGTGTCCCGATGCCTCGCGGAGGACTGCGGCGCCGGAGGAATCCGCGTGGAGGGTGCCGACAGCGTGGTGGAGGACTGCCGGGTTCGCAACGTGGGCTTCCTCTACCCGAGCGCGATCGGCCTGTGGGCGGGCGGGGAGCGCACCGCCGTCCGGCACAACCACGTCGCCGACACCCCCTACACCGGAATCCTCGGGGGCGCGGAGGGGATGCTGTTCGAAGCCAACCTCATCGAGCGGGCGATGCGCGTGCTGCACGACGGCGGAGGCATCTACTCGGGCTTCTCGAAGAACGTGACCATCCGGGGCAACGTCGTCCGGGACATCGCCGACACCGGCGGATACGGCGCGGCCGCCTACTACATCGACGAGCAGGGTCAGGGGTACACGCTGGAGCGGAACCTCAGCGTAGGGGTGGTGGAGGCCTCGCGCAATCACATGGCCAAGGGCAACACGATCCGCGAGAACGTGTTCGTGAACGGCGGACCGATCCTGATGACCTTCGCCCGCAGCGAAGGCTACAGGCTGGAGCGCAATGTGGCCGTGGCCGAAGGGGAGGTCACGCTTCGCGCTCCCGAAGCTGCCTTCGGCCGACTTCCGATGGACGCGATCCTCGCCGGTCCCAGGCGGCTCGTCCGCGTCGCGCTAAGCGACTATTCGGAGACCGGAAGGGCGACCCTCCGGGAGCGCGACGTGCCGAGTCTCGGACGCCTCGACGGCCTGCGCTGGACACCGTCCGACGAGCTGAGACGCAGGGGATTACCCGCTCTGGACTGGACGAAGACAGGCCCCCGAGCCAAGCCCGGGTGCGACGAGGGGGCCGCCACGCCGAGGCCGTGACGGCCCTCACCCTCTAGCGCACCTTGCCTAGCAGGACCTCCACGGCCTTGGCCAGCTGGGGATCCTCTCCGCGGAAGTACTGCTCCGTGGTGATCTGCACCTCGATGTCCGGCTTCTGGCCGTTGTTCTCCAGCGGGGTGCCGTCCAGCCGCCACACTCCGGCGGCGGGCATCCGCGCGCTCGTCCCGTCGACCAGCGGCAGGCCCCACGTCCAGATCACGTAGCCGGGAGTGGGCATGCCCACCAGAGTGGCCAGCCGGCGGGCCTTCATGGCGTACGGGAACATCTCGGCGTTGGAGAAGCTGGACTCGGCGTGCAGCACCACCGTGGGAAGGTCCCAGCTCTGGTCGGGCGCGGGGCGCGTCTCGCCGTCGCGGTCCCGATAGTAGCTGTGCGGCACGCGCTCGAGGATGTCGATCAGCCGATCGCTGATGTTTCCTCCGCCGTTGTCCCGCACGTCGATGATCACCGCCTTCTTGCCCAGGGACTCCGACCAGACCTCGCGATTGAACTGAGTGAAGTTGCCCCCACCCATGCCCGAGATGTGCACGTAGGCCACCTTTCCGCCCGAGGCCTGATCGACCCACTTCCTACGGGCCTCGATCCGGTTGCGGTACAGGATGCCGCCGTACTCGCCCGCGGTCAGGGCCCGGTACACCACCTCGCGGGCGCCGGACTTGTTCGGGGAGGCGTTCACCAGCAGCCTCAGGTCGCGCCCGACCTCGCCGGCCAGCACGTCGCGGTACAGCAGCTCGTTGTTCGACACGTCCTTGCCGTTGACCTGCAGCACGTACTCGCCCGGCTTGAGGAGCGTCTTGGCGAAGCTGCCCGGTGCGCCCTTCGGCACCGAGGCGACCCTCAGACCCGGCCCCTTGTATCCGTAGTCGATGTCGAACCCGAGGTGAGCCAGCGGAACCGCCGTGGGGCCGCCGCCCGGAGCCCCGACCTCGCTGTGCGAGGCCTCCAGCTCGCCGACCATCATGTTCAGCACCAGCGCCAGCTCCGAACGGTGCCCCACCGACTCGAGCAGCGGCGCGTAGCGATCCCGGATCTTGACCCAATCCCGCCCGTGGAAGTTCGGGTCGTAGAAGTTCCGGTTGTACATCCTCCAGAACTGGTAGAACGCCGCGCGCTGCTCGCCCCGGATGTCGCGAACCCAAACGGCCCGGAACGGAACGTCCTGGATCCCGGCGGGCACTCCGGGCTTCTCCTTGTCGCCCTCCTTGCGCGGCGGGATCTGCCGGGGGGTGAAGATCTTCAGCGTGCCGGCTTGCTCGAACAAGATCCGGTCGCCGGACTCGAAGAACGCATACATCCCCACGCGTCCGCCCTGCGTCACCTTGGAGACGCTCTCGCCGTTGTACGAGCACCGCCACAGATCGCCGTCGTTGGAGCGGAAGTAGAGGTCGCCCGTCTCGCGGTCGACGATCGGCTCGCCTCCGACCGGCTGGCCTGTGAGCTTGCGGATGCGAAGGTGGATGTCGTCGAAGTCGATCTGGACCTTCGGCTGCTCCTTCGGCTTGGCGTACCGAAGCTCGAGGTCCGGAGTCCTCGCGTCCTCCAGCGTGAGCGGCAGCAGGTAGAGCCCGTCCCCGTCCCGGTCAGAGGTGAAGTACAGGTACTTCCCATCCGCGGACCAAACCGGGTTGCCGTGCGTCGCCGCGAGCCGTGTGACGTTCTGCTCCTTGCCCGTCGAGAGGTCGACGACGAACAGGTTCGCGGGCACGTTGCCCTTCTGCCTCGCGTAGGCGAGGAAGCGACCGTCGGGCGAGAACGAAAAAGCCGTGTTCCAGTTGTGCTGCCCGGGGTCGTCGACGAGCTTTCTGGCCTGGCCTCCGCCGACCGGGATCCAATAGATGCCGCCGTCCGCCCCGGAGACCCAGAACGCGAGGTGCTTTCGGTCCGGAGTCAGCCTGAGCTCGTGGGCGTCGCTCTCGGTCTTGTAGAAGACGGAGGTCTCCCTCGTCTCCACGTTCACACGGTAGATCCGCTGCGGACCCTCCCGATCGCTCACGAAGAACAGGCTCTTGCCGTCGGGGTGCCAGACGGGCTCGTCGTCGAGGCCGGGCCATTCCGTGATCTGCGTCGCGTCGTCCTTGTTCGGCCCCTTGCCCTTGGCGATCGGCACTATCCAGATGTCGTTCCGTGCCACGAACGCGATCCGCTCTCCGTCTGGGCTGATGGCCACGTTCGAGGCCCCATCGGTCAGCACCAGCCGCTCCGTGGTGGGCGTCAGTTCGTCCTCGTTGGCGAAGATCGCGATCTTGGTCGGCTGTCCGCCCGGGGCCATCGTGTAGGGGTCACCCTCGTACTCGAAGGCCAGCAACGGGGCGTTCGCCGCCGCCGACAGCGAGCGCACGGCGCCCCCGACGAACGAGGTGAGCCTCCTGGCGCGGCCGCTGAGGTCCACGGCGTACACGTTGGGCGTGCGCTCGGGGCTGTCCACGATCTTGCCGATCGGGCGGTTCAGCGGGCTCGAGCTGGGCGTGAGCTCGCCGACGGTGACGGTGTAGACCGTCTTGCCATCGGACCCGAAGCGCGGCCAAAGGTGCTGGAACCCGTTCTCCCGCAGCGGACGCGCCTTGCCGGTGGAGGTGTCCAGCAGCCACAGCGAGGCCGCCGCCGAGCCCTGATAGCGCGGACGGTACCAAGGGAAGCCGCGCCGGTTGAAGGCCACCAGCTTGCCGTCGGGCGACACGGTCGGGCTGCCGATCCCCACGAAGTCCCTGTAGAGCCGCCGCACGGCGGTGGTCTTCACGTCGATCGCGTACAGGCCGGGGAACGTGTCCTCCCTGTTCTGCGACACCAGGATCTCCTTGCCGTCGGGCGTCCACGCGCTCGGCCCGACGCCGGACCACGTGAGCCTCTGGGGAGCGCCACCCTCCACCGGAACGAGGTACGTGTCGGTTCGACCGTCCCGATTCGAGGCGAACGCAATCCACCTGCCGTCGGGGGACCACACCGGGTTCGAGTCCATCTCCACGTTGCCCGTGAGGCGCGTGGCTCGCCCTCCCTGCGAGGAAACGACCCACACGTCGCCCTTGTACACGAACGCCAGCGAGCTGCCGTCCGGACTCAGCGCCAGGTTGCGCACGCCTCGGATCGGCTTGGGGGCGGCTTGGTCCAGCTGCGCGGCGGCGACCGCCGCGGTCAGCGCCAGAGTCGCGCACAGCCAACCACGCATCGAGCGGAACATGGGCCGGTTTTACTCCCTCGGTTTCCCCGGACGCAAGTAAACTCCTCGCGTGGAACGCTGGAACAGCGAGGCGATTCCCAGGTGGGAGCTTCCCACGGCCCTCAAGACGCGCCGCATCGTTCAGCAGGCGGTCCGCACGGACTCGTGCCTTGTCTGCCGAGGCCCGAGGGTGAACGAAGCCGGAATCTGCCCGCTCTGCTGGCCCATGCTCGACGAGGAGGAGCTCAAGCTCGCCGAGCGGTGGCTCAACGGGTCGGGACCGTGATCCTCCGCAGACCTCCGTACCGGCCCCGCCTCATGGAGCACTGGCTCTACCTGCCGCACGGCGCTCCCCCCGGGCTGTCCGCTCTGGCCAAGGCGTTCCCCGAGGGTTCCACCGAGCGAACGATCCTGCGGCACCCCGCCCTGCACGTCGGGCTCGTCCTGCGCGCCCAGAACCCGGTCCCGTTCCGCCCCGACGCGGATGCTTGGCTGCCGGAGACGGATCCCGACGCCCTCGCGGCCTTGGAGCGCAGTCCAGCGATGCTGCGGCTCGTCTACGCCGACCGGGTCCGGGGAGGCGACATCGGCGCGGCCGCGGCGCTGGCCCTGGCGGCGAGGGGCGTCGCGGAGCGATGCCGAGCCTTGGCCGCGTACGACCCCCTCACGGAGCGCCTCTCTAAGGCCGTCGATGCCGACAGCGACTGCTGGTCCCACCTGCGACTGGCCGAGTCGGCCGGCGAAGTGCGCGTATTGGGCATGGCCAAGCTGGGCTGCCCCGACCTCGCTTCCGAACCTACGGGAACCGCGGGGCCGACGGCCGTCCGCCCTGTCTTGCGGCGCCTCGCAGAGGACCTGGCTCTGGGCGGGCCGTGGCGGTGGAGCGGGGTGGTCTCCAGCGAGCTGGGCCGGTTCCGCTTCACAATCAGGGCCGGACGCCGAGGCCTCGCGCGCGTCCGGGTGGAACCGGAGCTGGAACGATGAGGAGCATCCGACTGATCCCCTGCCTCGACATCAAGGACGGACGCGTCGTGAAGGGCGTGAACTTCGTCGGCCTCCGCGACGCGGGAGACCCCGTGGAGCTCGCAGCGTTCTACGACCGGGAGGGAGCCGACGAGCTGGTCTTCCTCGACATCACGGCCTCGCACGAGGGCAGGCCGACCGTGGTGGACCTGGCGGAGAAGGTCGCCGAACAGGTCTTCATCCCCTTCACCGTCGGCGGCGGAATCTCGACGGTGGACCAGATCCGCGAGGCCCTGCTCGCCGGAGCCGACAAGGTCAGCCTGAACACCGCCGCGATCCGCACGCCGGAACTGGTGGCGCAGGCCGCGGACCGCTTCGGAGCCCAGTGCGTCGTCGTGGCCATCGACGCCAAGCGGAGGCCAGGAGGCGGCTGGGAAGTCTTCACCCACGGGGGCCGGCGCCCCACCGGCCTCGACGCCGTGGAATGGGCCGCGCGGGCGGCAGCCCTCGGAGCGGGAGAGATCCTGCTGACGAGCATGGACGGCGACGGGACCCGCCAAGGCTACGACCTCGAGCTCACCCGGGCCGTCGCCGACGCCGTGGAGGTCCCGGTCATCGCGAGCGGCGGCGTCGGCTGCACACAGCACCTGGTCGACGGCGTCCGGATCGGACACGCGGATGCGGTGCTGCTGGCGGGAATCCTCCACGACGGCCTGTACCGCATCGGGGAGCTGAAGCGCGCGATGGCCGACGCGGGACTGCCGATGCGGATGATCTGAGCCGAGCCCCTACGGCCCCGCCCAGTCCAGATGCGGTCGGCGCGGGGGACCCAGGTCCACTCCCTGCGAGGCGAACAGCCACTTGCCGTACCGCGCGGCGCCGACCTTGCGCCACCGCAGCTCGCCCTCCAGCCAGGCGCGGCTCATGGTGTTCGGCTCGGCCTCCCCCTCCAAGGTCCAGGCCAAGGGGGTGCAGATCGCCTTCCCCGCGTGGAAGGAGTCCGAACTGGCCACCGCCTGCGTCTGGAGCAGCTCCACCAGCCAAGGGACCGGCTCGGCGAACTCCACGCCGATCTCCTCCACGATGCGGCGGCGCAGCGGTTCGGCAAGGCGCCTCTGTGGGTCGACCGCGAGCAGCGGAATCTCCAGGTACTGCCGCACGTAGCGGAAGTGCTCGAAGAGCTCCAGCTCGTCGAAGACGCCGTAGAGCGGCGGCATGAGGATGGCGGCGGCCGCGCCGTGTCGCTCCGCGTGCTGGGCCAGATCCAGGCTCGTGGCCGTGCGGAGGCTCGACACGTGGCACCAAACCGGCACCGCCCCCTTGACCTCTCGCAGGACCGCCTCGAGCAGCGTCGTGCGCTCATCCACCGCGAGCGCCCAGAACTCCCCCGCGTCCGGAGCGACCACCACTCCCTCGACGGGGCGCTTCAGGATCTCGCGCACCAGCCGCGCGAGCCGCACCTCGCTCAGAGCGGTGCCGTCGTCCGTGAACGGTGTCGGCAGCGGCGCCCAGTACCCGGCCATGGCCCTACCTTACAGCACGGTGATCCACACCGTCTGTTCCACCTTCTTGCCCCGGTCGAACTCGGCCCTCAGCAGGACTGGGAACACGCCCCGCGCGCCGGCCGGGATCGTCACGTCGAACACCTTGCGAACGCTGCCGCGGGAGTTCGGGATGATGAACCGCTTGCCCAGTCCCGCCTCGGACGTCCATCCTTGGGGCAGCGTGGCGTCGAACACGCCGTCCACGCGGCCCAGAACGTTCGACCGCAGGTACACCGGAACCCGAACCTTGACCGCCCTCTGCTCGGACACCAGGCCCTTGGGCACGACGGCCTCGAAGCTCACCAGCGGCGCGATCTGATAGCTCGTCTGGCACACGATCGGATCCCCCTCCTGGCGGAGGAGGGTGCAGCGAGCGACCCGGTACCCCGTCGCGGCGTTCGGCGAGACGCGGATCGGATAGTCCACGAACGCCCGGCCCTTGCGGTCGAAGCCCGGGAAAGGCTCCGCCTGGAGCGTGGCGTCCTCCTGCCCCAGACCCTCCGTCCTCATCTCCGCGCGGGTCAAACCCAGGTCAGGCGATCCCTCGAACGTGAAGCGCACGCGGAGCGACTGGCCGGGCACCACGCTGCGGCCACGGAACTCGGGCCGGAACCGAAACCCCTCCGGAGCGAACAGCGTCCGGGAGAGCACCAGCCGGACCGGCGCGACCAGCCTCGGCAGAAAGGGCGCGTAGTCGCCCTGGTTCTTCGAGCACGCGTCGAAGCGCAGCGCCAGGCGCTCGCCCTCGCGCGCGGGCAGCTGACCCAAGCCCCAATCCTGTAGCGTCATCTCGACCGACCACTGCGACGAGTCGCCGCTGGCGGCCACCGACAGGCACGGCAGCAGCTCCGACGCGTCCACCCACTCCGGACCCTCCGGATGTGTGGCGTCCAGGCGCCTCAGAGCGGCCTTCGCCGCCGCGCCGTCCCAAGACACGCGAATCTCGAGGTTGTCGGACCCGACGAGCCATCCATCGCCCCTCAGGTCGAGCGACACCAGAAGATCCTGGCCGACCGGCAACCTCGCGGCCGCGTGCAGCCCCCCCGACTCCCACTGGAACCAAGTCTGCGCGTCGCCCGAGGCCGCGAACTCGTCCCACTCCTCGGGCTCGATCTCTCCATCCAGGCGCGGCGACGCACCCAGCCTCTGCTCGATGGACGGAATCAGCGGAACCGTGAAGTCCGGTTCGACCGGCCGGGCGACCGGCTGCTCGACGGCCGGCAGCTGCAGAAGGACCAACGCTGCGATGCAGGAGACCATCAATCTACAGACGCCGCAGAACCATCGGAAGGAGCGGACGCTGAAGGAAACCGTGCCTGCCTGCCGATATTGGAAAGGAGCCGAAGACGGATGGGCGAACGAACCCGGACCCCTGTGCAACGGTTGACGGTGGGAAATGGGCGTCACCCTGCCGGCCTCTTGGCTGCGCCACCCGTTCGCCCGGACCTCGTTCACCATCGGTTCCGTGGAGCAGATCCGAAGAATCCGTGAGGCGGGTTTCGACTGGGTTTACGTCGATTCGGCCGAGGAGGAGTCGGGCAGCGGCCCAGCGGAGCTGACCGAGACCACCCGGGAGATCGTGACCATCTTGGAGAGCGAGAACATCCCTCCCGAGGAGAAGGCACGGACGGTCTACGGTCTGACGGAAAGGGTCGTCTCGGCCGTGTTCAACGATCCGACTCCTGAGAACATCCTCGCAGCCAGCGGTGTGGCCCAAGCCTTGGCATACGCCGTCTCCACCGACGCGGCCGTGGCGGGGAGCCTCGCCTTGGTGTCCTCCTACGACCGGGTCACGTATGAGCATTCGGTTCGGGTCGGGTGCCTTGCCATCTGCCTGGCGGCCCGCCTCGCAGGAGCGTCCGGAGCCGCCCACGTCGCGGCGGCCGCTCCCGGGTACCTGCTCCACGACATCGGCAAGGTCACGCTGCCCCTTGACCTCCTCAACAAGGCCGGTCCGCTGAACGCGATGGAGCGAGCCCTGATGCGGCGGCACCCCAGCGAGGGCCATCGCATCCTCTCCGAGCGCGGGGAGCTCGATCCCGTCTGCGCCCTGGTCGCGCTCCAGCATCACGAGCGCGCCGACGGTCAAGGCTATCCGCTGGGCCTTCGAGGCGACCAGATCGAGCCCATGGCCCGCGTCTGCTCCGTGGCGGACGTCTTCGACGCGCTCACCGGTCCGCGGCCTTACCGTCAGCCGCTGCGACCCTTCGATGCTTTGGAGCTGATGCGACGAGAGATGCTGCACCACTTCCAGCGCGAGGTCTTCGCGGAGTTCGTTCTCCTTCTTGGGGAAAGGAGGGCGGCTTGAGCTTTCAGGTCAACGGACTTCGGGCGCAGGTTCTGCTCGGGGCGCTGGCTACCGTGTTTCTGCCGATCGCGCTGGTGGGCGCGCTGGCGTACTCCCTCCTCCAGAGCCAGTTCCGGGAGCTGGAGATCGCCAACGCGGAGCGCCAGATGCTGCGGGCCCAGAACGTGCTCGACCTCCGGGTTGCGGACCTCCTGCGCATCGTGCGGGACTACGCGAACTGGGATTCGATGTACGAGTTCGCGGCGCATCCCACCGACGCCTTCGTCCGCGAAAACGCGGACCCCTCAGCCATGGCCTCCTTGGGAGCCGAGCTGTGGATGGCCCGCGCTCCGTCCGGTCGCCGCCTGGCCTGCGTCTTCGTGGACCGACAGGAGGCGCGCACGATTCCTTGGACCCTCGGCCTGGAGCAGCTGTTCAGCCCCTCGTCGCCGTTCGGCACCGTGGACACCACCGAGAGGTCCGGCATCTACCTCAGTCGCGACGAGATCTGGATGGTGGCGGCCGCACCGATCCGGCGCTCGGACAAGAGCGGCGAACCGCGGGGGGAGTTCATCCTTGCGACCCGGCTCGGACACGTGGAGGCGGGGCAAGTCCGAGACGCCCTTCAGGTGCAGGCGACGTTCCTGCCCCAGCGGCCGGAGCGGCCCGCCGAGGGTGTCGACCGGGGAGACGGGGTCTGGGTTGCCCTGGGCCAAGACTTCGTGCGGTGCTGCCAGCCGATCCGCAGTCCCGATGGCGCTCTGGCCGGTTGGATCGCGATGGACTTGGACCGTCCGTTCTATCAGGCCGCAACGGGCGTTCTCGGCCTGGTCCTCGGCGTGTCCGGGCTTCTCGCGATGGTGTGCACGGTGTCGGTGGCGCTCTTGTTCGGGAGCCGCATCGTCCGTCGTCTGGAAGAAGTCAGCGAGTTCGCACAGTCTGCCACCGTGCACGACGCTTCGCATCCGATGCCGAACCTCGGGACCGACGAGATCGGCGCGATGGGCCGAGCGATCGCATCCGCCCTGAGGGATCTGGCCGGCTTCCGCCGAATCGTCGACTCGGTGCCTGCGGTCGTGCTGCTCTTCGACGCCCAAGGTCGTTGCACCTACGCCAACGCGGCGGCCCAGGCGTGTCTCCGGTTCGACCCTTCGGAAACGGGCTCCCCGTGGAGCGAACTCTTGGCGCACGAGGATGGTTCGCCGGCCGATCCGCCGAACGGGGAGGGCTCCGGACTGGCATGGACCAACTCGGAACCGCGGCGTCTGCTGGTGTTCCAAGCGGCACGGGTCGTTCTCGAGGGTTCGCCTTGCCTTCTGGTCACCGGCTTCGACGGCACGACTCGGGTGGAGGCCGAGAGGGCCGCGAGGCTGGCACGCCAGGTTCTCGAGGCCAGTCCCATGCCCGCGTTCGTCCTGTTCGAGGACGGTGGGATCGAATGGGCGAACCAGGCCGCGAGGGGCCTCGCGCCGCAGGGCAGCGAGTTCCACCCTAGCCTGCTGGGGGCCCTGTTCGAGGATCCATTCTGGATCCGCGCCGCGGCGAGCGACGAGCCCGTGCGCGTCTCCGGCGTCCTGGAGGGAGAGCCGAAGCGGTGGCTCGAGGGGTCTGCCGTCCGGCTCGTCACGGCCCAGGGACCGCGCGTGGTCGCCTTCCTGCACGACGTTACCGAGATCCGATCCACGTTCGAGCGCCTGCAGGACAGCGAGCGGCGCTTCCGAACCGTGATCGGGAGCCTGACCGCAGGCTTGGTGGTGGCGGATCGCGATGGCGCGGTGATCTTGGCCAACGCAGCCCTGCGGAGCCTCTGCGACGGTGCCGAGGCGGCCCGGGTAACGGACCTTCCCCTCCGCTGGTCGGAACCTTTGGCCGAGCTTCTCCGACGCGTGGCGACGACCGGTCGCACGGCCCGCGCCTCCTGCGAGGCGGATTCCCCGAATGGCACCCTCCACATTCAGGCGAGTCTGTTCCCCATCGGCGACCAGATCGGGGTGCTGCTGCACAACGAGACGGAGCTGCTGAAGGCCCACTCGGCGCTCGCGGAGGCTCTCGAGGCGGCCGCCGACTACAGAAGGATGTTCGACGAGAGTCCCGACGGGGCGCTGATCGTCTCGCCCGACCTCGCCATCGTGCGGTGCAACGCCGCCTGGCGGGAACTCGCGGGCTTGGAGCGGTGCGAGCCGGACTCGTTCGTTCAGTCCTTCCTGGAATGCGACCGCCCGATCGTGCTCCGAGCCATGCAGTCTCGGGCCGAGTCAGCGAGAGGCAGCTCGCGCTTCGAGGCCCGGCTGCGGACGCCGGAGGGCGCCGTGCGATGGGTCTCGGTGGTCGCGACTTCTCTGGACGACCCGCGGCGCATTCTGGCGACGGTGCAGGACGTGACGGAGGCGCGCAAGTCCGAGGAGCGGCTTCTTCGGACGCTGGAGCATTCCGGGCAGCTGGCCCGCCTGTTCGAGATTTCGCCGGAGTTCCACTGCGTCGCCGACAGCCTGGGACGCATCCTCACGGCCAACGACGCCCTGTGCGCGTTCTTCGGGGCCGACCCCGTCGACCTGATCGGTATGCCGCTCTCGGAGCTCGTCGCCCTCGAAGATCGGGCAGGGCTCGTGGAGCTGTTGGGGCACTTGGCCCTCTCCGGCTCCTCCGTGACCGACTACCGCACGCGCTGGCGTCCGGACGGCGGAACGAGGACCGTGTCCTGGTGTCTCGCCTTCGACCCGGACCTGGGCCTCCTCTACGCGTCCGGTCGCGACGCCACCCATCACGAGCGGATGACGAGCGTGCTGGAGCAGGCCGCCTCCCGTTCGAGGGCGATGATGGCTGGCATCTCGGAGGCGGTGATCGCCACGGACCTCTCGGGAAGGGTCGAATACTGGAGCGAATCCGCGGTGCGGCTGTTCGGCGTGCAGGCCTCCGCCGCGCGGGGGCGACGGCTGGCCGACCTGATCTCCGACCCCGACGACGCGGAGCGGTTCGAGCTCAACTTCGAGCTAGCCAAAATCCAGGATCGTGCCGACGTGACCGTGCGCCACACCGGCTCCGACGGCTCTGCGAGGACCTTCGAAGGCACGCTCTCGTGGTTCGAGGAGGAGGGCCGCAGGCACGCCGTGTTCGTCCTGGCCGACGCAACGGAGCGGATCGAGGCTCAAGAACGCCTCGCGGTCCTAGGCAACCGACTGCTCGACATGCAGCGCGCCCTGGAGGAGTGCGGCGCCACCATGTGGGTCTGGAAGTCAGAACCGCCCCACGAGGCGCTTTGGTCCGCCGGCGCTTGCGTCGCGCTCCCGGGTGGATCGTCCCAGGCCCTGGCCGACCTGGTGAGCCCGCTGGACCGCGACTGGCTTCTGGAGGCCTTGCGGCGAGCCCTCGCAGAAGGCGAGGGTCTGCTGACCGCGGAGTTCCGCCTCCGGGGAGACGCCACACGGTGGGTTCAGGCCCGCTTGTCGCTGCCAACCCGGACCGGTACGGGCGCGATCCACGGGGTCCTCAACGACGTGACGGACCGTCGGGAGGCGGAGGAGGCCCTGAAGGCGAAGAACGCCGAGCTGGAGCGCCTGAGAGCGCTGCTCGAGGAGCGCAACGCCATCTTGGCGCAACAGGGCGAGCGTCTCGGCGCCTCGCTCCGCGAATCGGAAGAGGCTCGGAAGAAGTTCGAGTCCGCCGCGCTGCGGTATCGGCGGTTCGTGGAAGGCCTGCCCGTGGCCTGCGTGGCCTGCGACGCGGACGGCGCCGTCGTGGAGTGGAACCGCGCGGCGGAGCAGCTCTTCGGACGCCGGCCCAACGAGGCCCTCGGCCAACCGCTGTCCGACCTGATCACCCAGACGCCCTTGGAGGCGTTCGACTGGAACGACCTGTTCCGGCGCGCCCTGGCGGGAGAGAGCTGGCCCGCCGTGGAGAGGCCTTTCCGCAGGCCGAACGGCTCCCAAGGCTGGGCTGTGGTCGGTGCGATCGGCCTGAAGGATCTGGACGGAGAGCCCATGGGCGTTCTCTTCGCCTGCCACGACGTCACCCACCGGCGCGAGGAGGAGGCCCGGCGCGAGGCGCGGACGCTCCAGATGAACGAGCTGGCCAGCCGGCTCGTCGAGACGCAGGCGGAGGTCGACCGCCTCAGGCGGCTCCTCGATGGCCAGCCGGACCAGGAAGCGGCCTGATCAGCGCCTCTATCGGGCGTCGCGCTCGCGCGCCTGGGCGTTCCGGATGAACGGAGGGATTTCGATCTCCTCCTCATCCGGCAGCTCCACGCTCGGGAACGAACGGCCTGCGCCCGCGGCGCGGTTCGACGCCGGAGGCTCGCTCGGCGGCGCCGCCGGTTCCGAGACCCTCGGCGCTGGGCTGGGTGCGGAGGTCTGGGGGGCGGCGGCCTGGGCTGCGGCCACCTGGACCGGAGCCTGGGCCCCCGGGACGAATCCCGTCGCCAAAACGGTGATCCTCACGCTGCCCTGCATGCTCGGATCCACCACCACGCCGAAGATGATGTTGGCGTCGTTCTCGTCGCACTGGCTCATGATGTAGCCCATCGCCTCGTGCGCCTCGGCCAGCGTCAGATCCTCGCCGCTCGTGATGTTGACCAGCAGGCCCCTCGCTCCGGCGATGTTCTGCTCCAGCAGCTGGTTGTTCGTGGCCGACTGGGCCGCCTGGATCGCCCGGTGGTCGCCCACGCCGTACCCGATGCCCATCAGCGCCGGACCGGCGTTGGTCATCACCGCCCGGACGTCCGCGAAGTCCACGTTGATCAGACCGGGGACCGTGATGATGTCGCTGATGCCCTGGACTCCCTGCCGAAGCACGTCGTCGGCGACCCGGAAGGCGTCGATGAGCGCCGTCCGCCGCTCCACCACGTGCAGGAGCCGGTCGTTGGGAATGACGATGATCGTGTCGACGCGCTCGGTCAGCTCGGCGATCCCCTTGGCCGCGTGCTTGGCGCGCTGGCTGCCCTCCACGGTGAACGGCCGGGTGACGACGGCCACAGTGAGCGCCCCCATCTCGCGCGCCAGGTCGGCCACGATCGGCGCCGCGCCGGTGCCCGTTCCGCCGCCCATTCCGGCCGTGACGAACACCATGTCGGCCCCTTCGATGGCCTTGCGGATCTCGTTCTTGCTCTCCTCGGCCGCCGCGCGGCCGATCTCGGGCCGCCCGCCGGCGCCGAGACCGCGAGTGAGGCTGGCGCCGAGCTGGAGCTTGCGCGGAGCCTTGCCGCGGTCGAGCACCTGCACGTCCGTGTTCATCGCGATGAACTCGACGCCCTTGATGCCGGCCTCGATCATCCGGTCGACCGCGTTCGATCCGCCGCCGCCCACGCCGATGACCTTGATCGTCGCCTTCTTCCCGTTCTCCTCGCTCATTCTCCCTGGTCCCTCAAGATCGGCCGCCCCACAGCGACCAAAACGTACGAATCCTATCCCGCCAGCCGTTGCCGCCGCTGGCCGGCACCAGCTCGTTCTCCAGGCTCTCGATGGCGAACGCCGCCAGACCGCAGGCCGCCGCGAAGCCCATGCGCTCGGCCCTGGTGCCTCCCAGACCCACGGCGTTGGGAGCGGCCACCGACGCCCGAGCGCCCTCGAAAACGTCCTGGAACAGCTCGGTCAGCCCATCGAGCAGCGCTCCGCGCCCGGTGAGCACGATCGGCAATCCCCCCTGCGCGCCGTAGCCGCTGCGTTCGACGTGCTGGCGGACGAAGCCCGCGATCTCCCTCATCCTGCTCTCGATGATCTCGCACAGCACCCGGCGGCGCATCGGCCGGAGCTGCGTCTGCCCGACCTGGAGCACATCCACCACGTCGGCCTTGTCCACCGCGGCGGCCCACGCCGACCCGTGCTGCACCTTCAGCCGCTCCGCCTCGTCGGGGGCGGTCTGCACGAGCTTGCTCACGTCGGACGTCACCAGCTCGGAACCCAGCGGGACGGACGCGGCGTACACCAGCACTCCGTCCCCGAACACGGCCACTTCGGTGGAGCCCGCTCCGAGATCCACCACCACGGCGCCACGCTCCCGCGCCTCCTGCGAGAGGACGCCGAGGCCCGACGCGAGACCCTTGACGACCATCTGCTCGACCCGCCGGCCGTTCGCGGACACCGCCCGCTCAAGGCTCTGGAGCTGAGCGGTCTGGCCCGTGAGGATGAGGGTCAGGACCTCCAGCTGGCTGCCCCTCTTTCCGATCGGCTGCTGGATGCCCCGCTGTCCGTCGATGCGGAACTCACGGGGGAGCGCCTGGATCTGCTCGCGGTCCGGCGGAACGAGGATCTGCCGGCTGTGGTTCACCACCTGCAGCACGTCCTCGCGCTGCACCGGGCGGCCGGGAGGAATGATCGGCACGAAGCCCTGCGCGGCGTGGCCCTCCACGTGCGCTCCGCCCACGCCGACGACGACCCCCTCGGGCTGCAGGCCGGTCTTCGCCGTGAGGCCCCGCATCGCCGCGGCCACGGTTCGAGCCGCCTCGTCCTGGTCGGCGACCAGCCCGCGGCGCATCCCTTTGCTCGGCACGGTGTGGTGCCCGACGACCCGCCAGCCACGATCGGTGGCTTCGGCCACCAAACAGGTGGCCGACTGGTTGCCGAGGTCCAGCACGGTGACGAAGTCGCTTCTCATGGAGAGGGCGTTTCCGCGGCGGCGCGCTTCTGCCGGTCGCGGCTATCCTGCCATTTTGCCAGAAGCAGACGGCGGATGAGGCTCAGATTCGTGAAAATGCGACCACCCATCACCAGCACCGCGGCCAAGAAGAGGTTCACACCGATCTGGTCCCCCAGCCACGCCATTCCGAAGGCGATGAGGACGTTGGACAGGAAGCCCGTCACGAACACGTCGGTGTAGAACTTCCCCTCCAAGCCGCTCCGAACGCCTCCGCACAGCGTGTCGAGCCCCGCGACGCAACCCACCGCGAAGTACTGGGCGTTCACCGGCTCGACCGGACCCACGAAGCCTTTGAACCACACCGCGGCGGCGAAGCCGAGCAGCAGCGCGAGGAGAGGGAGGAGGATCATGGCTTGCTCTCCGGAATCTTCAGGTAGCGGAACGTCGTGGAGCCGGTGTAGGCCGGCAGCCTCGCCCGCTCGAACTTCGTCACGGTCACCATGTTCGGGTCGGACGAGCGGATCTCCGCCAGAACGCCGTTGCGGATGTTGACGCCGCCGAACAGCGTGTCCGGGTCACCGATGGCTCGGATGACCACGGGCGACGACACCTCGATGTTGTCGACCATGATCACGGTGCCCACGCAACGGAAGCTCGTCCCGGCGACGACCCGGTGGTTGTTCACCGCGATCGCCTCGGCTCCCGCGTTCCACAGCTCGTTGACCACGCGCAGAACGTCCCAGTCGTGGATGATCAGGTCTCCGCCCGCGATGCCGGCCGAGGACGGGCTGGTGCTGTCGCGCAGGGTCACGGCGATACCGGGCCCTTCCACCTCGGTCAGGCCGGCCCAGAGCTTCACCTCCTGCAGACTCTCGTTCAGGAGCTTCGCCTGGTTGGTCTGGCTGGCCATCGCGTTCTCGAGCTTCGTCTTCTCCTCCCGCAGCTTGGCGACCTCGGAGGCCAGCTTCTGATACTCGTCCAGCACGTTGAGGGTGGGCGTGTTGATGCGGCTCTGCTGGTCCGGGGGCAGCATCCGGATGCGCTGCTGGCGGGTATCCACGGTGATCCACGCCATCGTCAGCATGAAGCCGAGGACGGCCGCCAAGACGCTCACGGGCACCACCCATTGGGAGCCCGCCATGCGGTTCGCGAAGGGATTCACGGTTGCACCACCCCGGAGCGCTCGACCACCGCAGGCCGCGAAGGAGCCGTCAGGTTCAGAACCCGAACGGACTCGAAGAGGCTCGGCCGCTCGGCCAGAATCGACTCCAGCCGCTCGAGCTTCTCCTCCAGACGCTCCGCCGGCCCGAGGACGACCGTCGCCCCAGACCTGTCCCTCAAGGATACTGCACCCTGATAGGTCAGGACCACAGACCCAAGGTCCAGGCTCGGGATGGCGGAGGCCCGTTCGCACACCCAGGCGAGGCTCCGCGTCTCGAACGGCGCGCAGGCGGAGAGCCAGGGACGGAACGCCTGCCCCGGCAGAAAGACGGTGGGCACCCCGCGCACCGGCCCGGGGTGGAGGAACGCAACGCCCTGGGGGTCCAGCGCCAGGCTCCTCTGCGACGCGATCCGGGCAACCGGTCGGCGGGGAACGACCCGCACCACCGCCCGCCCGAACAGGTTTCGGGAAACGGACACCGAGTCCAAGTGAGGGGCCGCGGCCAGCCGGCTTTCCAGCTCCGGCTCGTTGACTAGGAAATACGGGACTCCCTTCAGCCCCTTCAGCACCCCCCGCATCCGAGCCTGGTCCACCGTCTTGGCGCCGATCACCCGAACGCGCCGAGCCGCCATCGCAGGGCTGAACGCCACGCCGGCGGCCAGGTTGAGCGCGAGCAGCCACCACAGGAGGGGGCGCGCACGGACGCTAGAGCGCCTCTTTCTTCGACCTTTCGAGCGCATCGTGGATCATCCAAAGGCAGAGGTCGGCGAAGTCGATGCCGGCCGCCCGGGCCGACCGGGGCACCAGCGAGGTTGGCGTCAGGCCCGGAAGGGTGTTCAGCTCCAGAACGATCGGCTCGCCGTCCCGCACGATGATGTCCGTGCGGGTCACCCCGGAGCAACCCAGCGCCCGGTGCGCCGTCCGCGCGGCCTCCTCGGCGCGGCGGATCCACTCGTCCGGCATCCGGGCCGGCACGATCTCGTCCGTTCCACCCAGCTCGTACTTCGCCGCGAAGTCGTAGGTTCCGGAGCGAGGCACGATCTCGACGGGGGGCAGGGCCCTGTCCCCCATCACGGGAACCGAGACCTCGATGCCCTCCACCCACTCCTCCACGAGCACCGTCGAGTCGTACTCGAACGCTCGCCGAACCGCCGGGAGCAGCTCCTCCTGACTGCGCACGAAGCCCATGCCGATCGTCGAACCCTGGGCGTTGGGCTTCACGACCACCGGCGGCTCCAGCCCCACGGGGTCCTCCGGCGAGCGGAGCACGACGCCTCGGGGCACGCGCAGGCCCGCCTCGGCCAGCATCCGCTTGGCCAGCCGCTTGTCCATGGCCAGGGCGCTCGCCGCAATGTCGGAGCCGGTGAACGGAAGGTGCAGCAGCCGACAGAGGCCTTGGATCCCACCGTCCTCGGCGTTCGTCCCGTGCACGGCCAAGAACACCACGTCCGGTCTCTCCGGCCCCGCGAGGAGGCGCAGATCGCCCGCGCCGAGCAGAAGCTCCGAGAGGTCCACCCTTACGCACTGGACGCCTCGGCTCCGCAAGGCCCGCTCGACGGCCAGCCCGGAATGCAGCGACACCTCCCGCTCGGCGCTGTCCCCGCCGTGCGCGATCAGCACCCTCAGCGGCCGAGCCCTCCGCTCCAGCTCCAGCAGGAACTCCCCCGGGAACGAGCCGATCGTGCCCGCACCCATCCCGACCACCACGTCCCCGTCGCGGGCCTCGTCGGCGACGATCCTCGGTAGAAGATGCCGACAGGGCACATAGCGTCCGTTCGTCAGGAGCTCGGCGATCCGCGCGGAGCTCACGCCCGGGATCGGATCCTCCCGAGCCGGGTAGATGTCGGTGAGAAACACCCGGTCGGCCTTCCCCAGCGCCTCCGCGAACTCGCCGTACTTGCCCTGGGTCCTCGAGAAAAGATGGGGCTGATAGGCGACCAGCAGCCTGCGCCCGGGGTACGCCTCGCGGCAGGCCTCGAGGCTCGCCTCGATCTCCGTGGGGTTGTGGGCGTAGTCGGACAGCACCGCGATCGGCCTCTCCTGAAGGACCTGCAGCCGCCTCTCGGCCCCGCGGAACCGACCGATCGACCGCGCCGAAGCCTCCGGGTCGAGCCCCGCCGCCACGCAGGCCGCCAAGGCCCCACCGGCGTTCAGGCGGTTCTTTCGGCCGGGGACGGCGAGCGGCCAGCGGTCGTCCAGAGGCCCGTAGGCGACCTTCCGGCCCTCGAATCGGTCCGCCACCAGGCGCGCGCCGGCGTCCTCTCCGCAGTACACGAGCACGCCGTCCTCGGGAAGCTTGCGAACGAAGCGCAGCACGCTCTCCGCGAGCGACTCGAAGCTGCGGTGGAAGTCGACGTGCTCCCACTCGAGGTTCGTGAGAACCACGATCGAGGGGTCGAGGTCGAGCATCCCGTTGTACGCCTCGCAGGCCTCCAGAACCGCCCAACCCCCGTCCCCGTCCACGATCGGCCCACCGAACTCCGGAACCGCCGCCCCCACCACGACCAACGGATCCAGACCGGCATCCAGGAGGGCCCGAGCGACCATCCCGGTCGTCGTCGTCTTGCCGTGAGAACCGGTCACCGCGATCGTGCGCCGGCCCTGGGCGAGCCAGCCGAGCAGCTGGGAGCGCCGAAACAGCGGCGAACCCAGTTCGTCGGCGCGAAGCGGTTCGGGAGCGTCCATCGGGATCGCGTCGGAAAGCACCACGCCCCATTCCGGCTCCAGCTCGTCGGCGCCGGAACCGATCCTGACGGGTACGCCGGCCTCGCGCAGCGCTCTCGTGGTCTCCGATTCCGTGGCGTCGGACCCCCGCACCGGCACGCCCCGCCTCTGCAGGATCAGGGCCAGACCGCTCATCCCCGCCCCGCCGATGCCGACCAGGTAAAGACCACGGCACTGGCCGAGCTGCGCGGTGGGCGCGAATCGGTTGGCGATCTCCTCCGGGGTTCTCATGGTGCGACCGTCCGCGCGGCCTCCGCAATCCGATCCGCGATCCTAGCCGAGGCATCCGGCAGATCCCAACGCGCCAGCTCCGCGACGGCGGCGGAGGCGTCGCTCTCCCACAGCTCCACGAGCGCCCCCTCCAGAGAGGCGGGGGTCAGCTCCTCCTGCGGCAGGATGCGCGCGGCGCCCATCGCCTCGAACTCCCGCGCGTTGTGCAGCTGGTGCTGTCCGAAGGCGCCGGGGTAGGGGACCAAGACGGACCGAATGCGGAAGGCCGCCAGCTCCGATAGCGTACCCGCGCCGCTGCGCCCCACGACCAACCGCGCGCGCCGGTACTCCGCGGCCATCTCCGCGGCCTCGAGGAACGCCTTCAGCTCGTACTCCGGCGGCAGGCCGAGGTTGGTGAAGGCGTGGAAGCAGGCGTCGAAGTTCGCCCTGCCGCAGACGTGGGTCCAGCGCACCGGCGGCTTGGTCATCCGCGCACCCGTGGCCAGCGCCACCTCGTTGATCGCCACCGAGCCCTGGGAGCCGCCGACCACGAGGATCCGATCCGCCCGCGCGGGGTCTCGGTCCGCGGCCGCCCGGCGCAGCTCGGCCCGAACGGGCATCCCCGTGCGCACCACCCGGCACCCGGGAAGCCGGTCCTCGGCGGCCCGGAACACGGTCGCTACGAAGGCCGCCCTGGGTCCGGCGAGACGGATCGTCCGGCCGGGCACGGCGTTCTGCTCGTGCAGACCATAGGGTATCCGGAGCGACTGCGCCGCCCGCAACACCGGCGCCGCGGAGTAGCCTCCGGTCGCGAACACGAAGTCCGGCCGGTCGCGCCTCAGAGACCGCTTGGCCAGCAGGCTCGAGCGCAGCAGCCTCGCGAGGGCTCGCCAGCCGGCCGGAGTCTTCAGGCTGACGAGCGGCTCGGAGGGAAAGGCCTCGAACTCCAGGCGCTCCCTTCTGCAGGCGGCGCCCTCCTGCCCGCGCTCCGATCCTAGGTAGCGCACCTCCCAGCCGCGCGAGCGCGCCTCCCGCGCGACCTCAAGCGCGGGATAGACGTGCCCGCCCGTGCCCCCACCGGTCACGACCAGCCGCATGCTCCACCTCCATCGCCGCCTTCTGCGGCACCGGGCGCATCACCGCCTGCGCCGCTCCCACCGCCAACCAGAGTGCGACAAGACTCGACGTGCCCGAGCTGAAGAACGGCAGGGGCACGCCGATCGGCATGATCAGCGCGTTGGCCATGCAGACGTTCACGCACGTCTGGATCCCGATCCACCCCGCCAAGCCCGTCAGGAACAGGCCGCCGAACCGCGTGGGAGCGCGCCGCGCCAACCACAGCAACCTTCCCACGATCGCCCCCAGCAGGCCGATCACCGCCACAGCCCCCACAAAGCCGGTCTCCTCGGCGATAGTGGCCATGATGAAGTCCGTCGTCGGTGCCGGGATCATCCGCTTCGTGCGCCCTCCGCCGGCGTCCAACGACACGAAGCCGCCCAGGGCCATGCCGATCTCCGACTGCACAGTCTGGTAGCCCACGTCATCGATGTTCGACTGCTCCCAGCGGTGCCAGTGCGACGTCAGGCGCTCCATGCGGTACGACTTCCCTGTGGCCAGAAGGGTGGCCCCCAGCAGTCCGACGGCGAACAGCAGAAGCAGCGACTTGCGGGACACTCCTCCCGCGATGAGCAGAAGGTACGACGCACAGACCAGAACCGCGGCCGTTCCCAGGTCCGGCTCCAGCTCGATCACTCCCGCCGCCGCAACCACCCACAGGAACGGTCCGGCCCTGGCGAGCTTCGGCACGAGCACGTGGTCCAGCCAGCGCGGCAACGGCGTCAGAGGAATCGGGCGGTTGTGCCACGGCTTCCTCCTCGCCAGCACCGCCGAGAGGTACAGCAGCGCGCCGACCTTGGCGAACTCCGAGGGCTGAACCTGGATGGGTCCGAGACGAACCCAGCGCCTGGCCTCGTTCATCTCGACGCCCAGAGGAGTCTTGGTCAGCACCAGCAGGACGCAGCATCCCAGCCACGCCAGGAGCGCGAACCTCTGCAGACCAGCCGCGGACCGTCGGGAGACCCAGAGGTAGCCGAGCAGACCGACCAGGAAGCCCAGGCCATGCATCGCGACCTCGCGCGGGAGGAGGGCCTGGCTCTTGTCCAGCGAGCGCACGTAACCGGCGTCCACGATCGCCAGAGCGCCGAGCACGGTGGCGAGCAACGCCAGAGCCAAGAGCACCGGATCGTGCCAGGTAGCCAGCAGCAGACCTCGGCTTTTCCGACTCAAGTCCCCAACCCCTCCACGAGCGTGCGGAACGCCGCGCCACGCTCCTCGAAATCCCGAAACTCGTCGAAGCTCGCGCAACCCGGGGCCAGCACCACGGTCTCGCCGGCCTGGGCCGCTGCGACCGCGGCTTGGAACGCCTCCCGCAACGAGCCGAACGGACCGATCACGGTCGCTCCCTCCGCCGCAAGCTCCGCACCGATCCGCTCGCCGTCCCGGCCGTACACGCACACCCGGCAGCCCTCTTCGGCCGCGTGGCGACCGAGGTCCGCAAACGGCGTCTCCTTGGCCACGCCGCCCACGAGGAGCAGCCGCCGACCACCCAGGGCTCGGCTCACCGCCACCACCGCCGCGGGGTTGGTGCACATCGAGGCGTTGACGAACCGAACCCCGCGCCGGACCCCCAGGTCCTCCATCCGGTGCGTCAGAGGGCGGAAGCCCCTCAGGCCCTCGGCCGCGCGGTGCAAGGAGTCGGGATCGCCCGGCGCGAGCTTGGTCGCCAGGCACAGGGCCACCAATGCGTTGAGCCGGTCGTGCTCGTGGACGATCGGCGTCTCCGCGATCGAGACGGAATCGCCGCGCACAACGAGCCGGTCGCCGTCCAGATGGGCGTCGCCGACCTCTCGGCCGAACCACAGGACCTCGGGGCCGGCGGGAACGCGAACCCACGGGTCGCCGAGCGGGGCCACGGCGCGCTCCTCACGGCCCATCGCCGCGAAGATGCGGTTCTTGGCCGCGGCGTAGGCCTCCATCGAGCCGTGCCGGTTCAGGTGATCGGGCCGAATCTGGGTGATCGCCGCGGCCAGCGGGCGGAACTTCTCCACCGTCTCGAGCTGGAAGCTGGAAATCTCGGCGACGAGCACGTCGCCCGGTTCGGCGCGCGCCACGGCCTCCGTCAGGGGCACCTCGGGGTAACCGGTGCCGGCGATGTTGCCGCAGAGCCAGGCCTTTTGTCCGAGGGTTTGGACGCACAGCCACGCCATGGCGGTGGTCGTGCTCTTGCCGTTGGTGCCCGTCACCGCGAGAATCGGCCCCTGCGCCGCCCGGTAGGCGAACTCCACCTCGCCCCAGACGGGCAGACCCAGGCTGCGTGCCTGGACCAGCGATGGGTGGTCCGCTCGCACGCCGGGCGATGCGACCCAGGCATCGGCGGGAATCTCGGAAGCGTTGCCGTCCCAGTTCGTTCGGCACGGCACCCCCAGCTCCCCGAGCGTCGCAACTTGCCCAGGAGTCCCAGGCCCTTCGTCGACGACGAACGGCTTGGCGCCCAAGCGCAACGCCAGCCGGGCCGCCCCCAGGCCCGACCGCCCCAAGCCGAAGATCGCGAGCCGGAGGCCGCGGAACGCTTCCGTCACAGCACACCCCACCTCAGCGCGATCGTCGCTGCGATCCCCGAGCAGGCCACCTGGACGAGCAGGAACATCCACGTGACCCTCGTTTCCGGCCAGCCCTTGTGCTCGAAGGCGTGGTGGATCGGCGTCCGAGGAAAGACCCGGCGACCGGTGAGCTTCACCGAGGCGATCTGGATCGGCACCGGCACCAGTTCGGCGACCAGCACCAGGCCGAGCACGGCGAGGACGGCCCACCGCGCGGGCTCTCCCATCCCCGAGGTTCCTGCAAGCTGAGCCATGGCCCACCCGAGCAGCGCGCCCACCGGGAGCGAGCCGACATCCCCCATGAAGACCCTGGCCGGGGGCGCATTGAGGAACAGGAACGGCAGCATCGCTCCGCAGAGGGCGGCCACCAGCACCGCGACGACCGGGTTCGACCACAGCGTCGCGAGCAGCAGGAACCCGGGCGCGAGAGCGAGCAACAGTCCGCCGGCAAGGGCGTCCAGACCGTCCGCGAAGTTGTAGGCGTTCGCGCAGAACAGAACGGCGAACACCGCGACCCCCAGCCATACCGGGTCCCGGGCGAGCGCGCCACCCGCCGAGAACGCGCCGACGGTGGCTGCCGCCTCCAGCACGAGCTTCGGCACCCAGCCCAAACCCCGCTTGCCCTTGAGGGCGCGCGGAACCACGAAATCGTCGAGGAAGCCCACCAGGGCGAAGCCCAGAAGCAGTCCGATCGGCACCGACGAGCCGGGCTGCGGGAGAAGGGCCGCCAGCGCGCCTCCCAGCACGATGAGGCCGCCCATGGTCGGTGTGCCCTGCTTCTTCTGATGGCCCTCCGGCGCGAACTTGCTCACCTCCTGCCGAGACTTGAGGGCGAGCAGCAGGCGGAACACGGGCGCCGCCAGAACCGCGGCCACCAGCAGCGCGATGCAGAACGAGGACGCCGCGTCCCGCCACAAAGGAACCACGTTCAAGAGTCCGCCTCCTTCTGCGGAAGAGCCTTCTCGAGCTCCAAAGCCCTGCTCCCCTTGATCAGACAGACGTCGCCGGGGCCCAGGCGGTGCAGGAACTCCCGCACGTCCTCCAGCCCTTCGGCGACCTGAAGGCCGTCTTCAGGCTCAGGCGGGATCTCCAGACGCCGGAACGCCTCGCCGACCAGCAGCACGCCGTCCAAGCGGCGCCTGCGCAGGTCCTCCAGCGCGCCGCGGTGCGCGGCCGCCTCGAACTCTCCCAGCTCGCGCATCTCGCCGACGACCGCGAGCCTCCGGCGGGCGTCGGGCGCGCTCAGCAACACCTCCAAGGCCGCGGCCAGGCTCGTCGGGCTGGAATTGTAGGCGTCGAGCAACAGCGTCGCGCCGCGCCAGCGCCGGACCTCCATGCGCATGGGCGGAAGCACGACCTCCGCGATCGCCTCGATCGCCCGCTGGGGCCGCACCCCCTCGAAAGAGGCGACCAAGACCGCGGCCGCGGCGTTCAGTGCCATGTGCCGCCCCGCCGCCGGCACGCGCCCGGCGAACCGCTCGCCGTGGCAGACGCCCTCGATCCGGCAGGCTTCCAAGCCCTCGGGCTCGACGCTCAGAATCCTGCACTCCGCGCCCTCTGAGAAGCCGAAGGTCTGCGTCGGCGCGGGCGAGGCACCGATCAGGCGAGAGGCGAACGGATCCTCGCGCCACACCACGGCGAGCCCGTCTGCTGGCAGGACTTCCAGAAGCTCTCCCTTCGCCTTCGCGATCCCTTCCCGACTCCCGACCATCTCCAGGTGCGACCATCCGATGTTGGTCACCACGCCGATGTGTGGCCGAGCGATGAGAGCCAGGTGCCGGATCTGCCCGAACCCCCGCATGGCCATCTCCACCACGGCGTGCCCCATCGAGGGCTCGGCCTCCGTCCAGACCAAGGGCGAGGCGATCTCCGTGTTCCGATTGCCCGGCGTCTTGAGCACCGGTCCGGCGACTCCGAGAGCGGCCGCCAGAAACTCCTTCGTGGAGGTCTTGCCGTTGCTTCCCGTGACCCCGACCACCCGGCCCCGGAAGCGGTCGCGGAACGCCATACCGATGCGCGCCACCGCGCCGACGACGTTCGGCACGAGCAGGCACGGAGCGCCCACCTCGCGTTCCGCCAGAGCGAAGGAGGCCCCGGCGGCGGCCGCGTCGGCGGCGAAGTCGTGCCCGTCCGCTCGCTCTCCCCGGATGCACAGGAAGACGTCGCCGGGCCGCACCTGCCGACTGTCCCAAGCAAAGCCCGTGGCCACGACCTCCGGAGCCAGGGAGCGCGGCACGCCCCCCACGATGTCGCCCAGCTCTCGCGCGGAGATCGGCCTCACGGCAGGGCCTCCAGAGCCTCGCGGGCGATCTTCCGGTCGTCCATCGGGAACTTCGTGCGCCCGATGATCTGGTAGTCCTCGTGGCCCTTCCCCGCGATCACGACCACGTCTCCGGGCCGAGCGCGCCGAACGGCCTCGAAGATCGCCTGCCGCCGGTCGGCGATCGTGACCGCCTCCGCCCCCGGAACGAGGCCCTGCACCACGTCCTGCAGGATCCGCTCGGGATCCTCGGTGCGCGGGTTGTCGCTCGTGACCACCGAGAGGTCGGAGCGCTCGCTCACCGCGCGGGCCATCTTCGGGCGCTTGGTTCGATCCCGGTCGCCCCCGCACCCGAACACGGTGATCACGCGCCCGGGACCCAGCCCGCGCACCGCGTCCAGCAGCTTCTCCAAGGCATCGGGGGTGTGAGCGTAGTCGACGATCACGCCGATCCCTCGGTCGTTTCGGACAGGCTCGAAGCGCCCGGGGACGGGCTTGGCGGCTCGCAGGGCGCCGGCGACCTCCTCGAGCGAGTAGCCCAGGGCGAGCAGCGCGGCCGCCACGGAAAGGGTGTTCCAAACGTTGAAGCCTCCCCCCAGCCCGACCTTGACCGGCACGGAGGCTCCCCCGTAGCTCAGCTCCATCTCGATGCTCTCCACCGTGACCCGAATCGGCGCCCCCCGGAGGTCGCCGCTCTCCAAGCCGTACGAGACGGCCGGGTGGCGGATGCGCCCCAGCCACTCCCGCCCGGTCGGGTCGTCGGCGTTCAGCGCGGCGCGGAACGGCTTGGAGGCGGCGTCCGGCAGGTCCGAGAACAGCCGCCACTTCGCCGCCGCGTAGGCCTCCATGGTGCCGTGGTAATCCAGGTGGTCCTGGGTGAGGTTGGTGAACACGGCCGCATCGAACTCCAGCCCGTCCGCCCGGCGCTCGGCCAGGGCGTGGCTGCTCACCTCCATCACGAAGCCGGCCAGGCCGCTCTCCACGGCGTCTGCGAGGCACTGGTTCAGGTCCACCGCGAAGGGCGTGGTGTTCTCCAGCGCGACCTTGCCTTCGCCCGTCTTGTAGCCGAGCGTCCCCAGGTAGGCCGTCGGCACGCCGAGGGCCTCGAGGGCGTCCCTCAGGACCCAGGCGGTGGTGGTCTTGCCGTTGGTGCCGGTGACGCCGACCAGCTTCAGCCGGGCCGAGGGGTCCCCGAAGAACGCCTTGCACACGCGGGCGACCGCCTCGGCGAAGGCGGTCCCTTCGTTGCGCACCAGGGCGGCGGCCATGCCCAGCTCCCAGGCGGCCTCGCAGCCCGCCTCCGTGTGCGTCAGGGCCGCCACGGCCCCGTTCGCCCGCGCGTCGGCGAGGAAGCGGTGCGTGTCTCCGCTCGGGCTCGGCATGCAGACGAACAGACATCCCTCGGTGGCCTTGCGCGAGTCGGCAACCACGCCGGCGATTGGCGCATCCCCCAGCAGGCGGTCGGGGAGCACGCCGGCTCTCGCGATCAGGTCGGATAGGCGCATCATCCTGCTGGTTGGTGTACCTCCTGCGCGGGTCGCGCCGCGGATGGCCCGGCCGGTCGGTCCGGCGGGATGCCGAAGCGCTGGATGATCGCCTCGGCAATGTCGATGAACACCGGGCCAGCCACCGCGGCTCCGTAGTACGCCTTCCTCGGGTTGTCGACCATCACGAGCACCAGCGCCCGGGGATCGCGCGCCGGGACGAAGCCCACGAAGTTCGACACGTAGCCCTTCGTCTTCGCCCCGACCTTCTGGGCGGTGCCCGTCTTTCCGGCCAGCAGGTAGCCTTGGAGCCGGAGCTTCGCGGCGGTGCCGTGGGGGTTCTCAAACACCGACTCCATGATCCTGAGGGTCGCGTCCGCCGCTGCGGGCGAGACGACCTGCCCGGCGGTGCGCACGGGCATCTCCCTCTCTCCGATCCTCCGCACGATCCTCGGCCGAACCAAGACCCCGTGGTTGCCCAGCATCGCGAAGGCCGCCGCTAGGCTGACCGGAACCGCGCTGATCGACTGCCCGAAGCCCAGCGTCGCCAGCTGCAGCTGCTTGGCCGGCTCATCCTTCCGGAAGTAGCCCTTCGCCTCCTTGGCGAAGCCGATGCCCGGCGGGTCCAGCAGCCCGAGCTTCTCCAGAAACTCCACGTACCGGGGATAGCCCACCCTCAGCGCCCAAGTGGCCGCCGCGACGTTGCAGCTCTTGGCGATGCCGATCTCCGGCGTGACGACGCCGTGCGCCCTCGACCCGCCGTGGTGGTCGCACGAGATCCTCCTCTTGCCGACCAGGATCGAGCCGGAGCAGTACACCGTGGTGCCGGTGGTGAGGGCCTCGGCGTCCAAGGCCAAGGCCAGGGTGAGCGCCTTGAAGGTCGAGCCCGGTTCGAACACGCTCGACACGGCCGGGTTCACCAGCGCCGAGGACCGTCTGCCGCCGGCCTCCGGATACGGCTCCCCCGGAGACCAGCTGGGCCAGTTGGCCATCGCCAGGACGTCGCCGGTCTTGGGGTCAAGGACCACCGCCACCCCGCTGTCCGCGTCGTTCTCCTCCACCGCCTTCCGAACGGCCAGAGCGGCGGCGCGCTGCAGCTGGGAGTCGACCGTCAGGACGATCGGCTGGCCGTTCCTGGGCTCCCGGCGCTCGCCGACCCCCTTGGTGAGGAACTCCCCGCGCCTGTCGATGATCCCCGACTGGAAACCGTCCCGGCCGGCCAAGACGTCCTCGAAGCCTTGCTCGATCCCGGCGTCCCCCTTCCCCTCGCGCACGTAGCCCACGATGCCGCCGGCCAGAGACCCGAGCGGGTAGTGCCGCACTCCGCCGCGGGCCACGGAGACGCCGTCCGCCCGCCAGCGGGCGCGAACCGACTCCACGGCCGCCACGGTCGCCATTCCGATCGGTTTTCGCCACACGATGCCCGGCGACCGGGTGCCGCGCCTCTGGACCACCAGCGCCTGGATCTCGCTCGGGGCGATGCCGGTGGCCGTCGAGAGGTCCACGAAGAACGCGGGGCTCAGCGGCACATGGTTGCTGTTCACGCGGAGCTCTCCGGCGTCCCAGTCCTCTGCCAGAGGCAACCCGTCCGAGCTGAAGATGGTCCCGCGCTTGGCCGGAAGCGTCTTCTCCACGAAGAAGCGCGACGATTGCCTCGCCTTGGCGAGGATCGCCTCCCGCTCGAAGATCTGCACGCGCGCCTGTCCCAGGACGGCCGCGAGGAAGCCCGCCGCCAGCAGGCCCGTCACAAGACGTAGCCGGCCGGGGTCAACGCCGGAAGGCGACATAGCCGCCCCCGACCGAGGAGCTCTCCGCATAGGGACGAACAGAGTCGACGAAGCCGCGCTGCTTGGCCCAATCCGTCAGGTACTGCGGAGCCGACAGCGAGGCGGTCGCGCTCTGGAGCCGCGCCAGAGACTTCCTGGCGCCGTCGAGCCGCGCCTGAGCCTGCCGCGTCTCCTGGCGGCACCGCTCGAGGGCGACGTTCCCGAAGAAGTTGGTCGCCAAGACGGACGCGATGCACACCGCGCACCAGAGCGTCGTCCATGGAACGACGCCCGCCAAGGATGCCGACCGCGCGCGGCCGCGCGCCCGAACAGCCCCTACCCCCGACCGAACATAAGGCACAGCGCTCATCAGTCCCCACCTCCCGATCGCAGCCATACGGCCCGCAGCTTCGCGCTGCGGCTCCGCGGATTTCTCCGAACTTCCTCCGGCTCGGGCAGAACCGGCTTTCGGTACACCGGCTCGAACCCCTCCTCGGCCAACCTGAGGATCGCCCTTTTCGCGGCGCGGTCCTCGCCCGAGTGGTAGCTCAGCACCGCGAGCCTGCCGCCCGGCTCCAGGCACCGGCCGATCTCCACGAGGGCGTCCTCCAGCCCCTCCAGCTCCCCCGTCACGGCGCAGCGGACCGCCTGGAACGTGCGCGTGGCCGGATGGATGCGCGGGTCCCGCGCCCTCGGCGGGATCGCCTCGAGCACGCACTCGACGAGGTCCCTCGTGGTGCGCAACGGGCGCAGCTTGCGCCGCTCCACGATCTTCCGGGCGATCGCCCGGGCGAACCTCTCGTCTCCGTACTCGCGCAGAAGGTCCTCGATCTCGCCCAGAGCGAGCCGATTCAGCAGGCTCGAGGCGGGCTCGCCTCGCCCCCGGTCCATTCTCATGTCCAATGGCCCCTCCTGCAGGAAGCTGAAGCCGCGGAGAGGGTCGTCCACCTGGGCGCTGTTCAGGCCGAGGTCGAGGAGGATCGCGTCGGCACGCAGGCCGAGGTCGGCCAGCGTCTCGGGGATCGCCCGGAAGTCCTCGCAGAACCAGAGCTTCCGGAGCGGCAGGCGCTCCAGCCTGCGCTGGGCGTGGGCCAGCATCGCCTCGTCCCAGTCGAAGGCCACGAGCGTCCCGGCGGCGCCGGCGGCCTCGGCCATGCGCTCCGAGTGCCCGCCGAGCCCCACGGTTCCGTCCACCACCACCGCGCCCGGGCGGATGGCGAGCGCCGCCATCACCTGCCCCACCATCACCGGTTCGTGCCTGGGATTGTTCGCTTCCATCGCCAAAGGCCCCGCGACGACCGCTCGCCGAACGCGCTCCCAAGGACGCCTCTTGGGAGGCGCCCAGACCGTCGTCCCGATCACGCCGGCGCCCCCTGCATCAGCCTGAGCGCCCTCTCCAGACGCAGCCGCCGGTCCTTGCCGTACTCGTCCGGGTTCTCCAGGAACTGCCGGTACTCGTCCTCGTCCCAGACCTCCACGCGGTCGAACGCCCCGACGAGCTTCACCTTCTGCTTCAGGCGCGCGAGCTCCCGAAGGCGCTGGGGGATGACGAGACGCCCCTGCGCGTCGAACCGAAGCGAGTCCTGCGCCTCGCCGAACACCAGCCGCTTGTACTCCTGGGCTCCCACGTTCTCCTTCGGCGCCTGATAGAGCCACTGCTGGAGCTCGAGCCAGTGCCACTCGGGGAGGATCACCACGCATCCGTTGGTGCCCAGGGTGATCGCGCAGTCCTCGCCCAAGCGGTCGCGCTTGGTCTTGGGGATGAGAACGCGCCCCATCTTGTCGATGGTCGTGTCCTCCGTTCCGACGAGGGGCTTGAACCCAGCTGGCAGCTGCCTCGTCTCCATCCCCATCGCCCCCGACCGCGAAGAATCCGAGGAGCGGCCGGACCTCCTGTCCAACCGCTCGAGAAACCTGGGTAGAGCACCCCGCCCTGCCCGAACGGCGTTTCGGTTCCTCCTGAACGCCGCGCCGTCTGAGGAGCATTATACGGCCGTCTTCTGGGAACAGGATGGTAGCGAAATGGGAATGGACCCCCGATTTTCGCAAAAAGTATCGAATGGTGATCGGTCCGAAACAGGTGTCTACCTATCCGCGCCGGGCGCCGAGGCGGCGGAGAGCCGCTCGGATGGAGGGCGGGAGGGGGATCAGGCGTTCGCGCGAACCTGGTCGAGGGCGCTGCGGAACTGCTCCTCGTACAGGTCGCGGTAGATGCCGGGCCGAGCCACCAGCTCGTCGTGCGTGCCGGAGTCGACGATGCGGCCCTCGTCCATCACGACGATCCGGTCGGCGTCCACCACCGAGGAGAGGCGGTGGGCGATGATGAACGTGGTCCTGCCCTTCATCACCTGCTTGAGGGCGTCCTGCACGCGCGCCTCGGTCTCGCCGTCGAGCGCGCTGGTGACGTCGTCGAGGATCAGGACCTTGGGGTCGCAGACGAGCGCGCGGGCGAGCGCCAGGCGCTGCTTCTGGCCGCCGCTGAGCTTGATGCCGTCCTCGCCGATCATCGTCTCGTACCCGTCCGGCAGGCTCATGATGAAGTCGTGGAGGTCCGCAGCCTTGCACGCCGCGATGGCCTGCTCGTCGGTCGCGTCGCGGTTGCCGTACTTGACGTTCTCCATGATCGACACGCTGAAGAGCACGTTCTCCTGGGCGACCATGCTCACGTGCCGCCGGAGGGACTCCAGCTTGATGTCCCTCAGATCCAGACCGTCGATCAGGATCCTGCCCTGCTGCGGGTCGTAGAAGCGCATCAGCAGGTTCATCAGCGTGGTCTTCCCTGCGCCCGAGTGCCCGACGATCGCGATGATCTGGCCGTGCCGCACGCGGAGCGTCACGTCCTGGACCGCGGGCTTCCCCTCCACGTACCAGAAGGTGACGTTGTCGAACACGATCTCCCGCTCGATGGTCCGCAGCGGCACCGCGTTCGGCTTGTCCTCGACGTCGGGCCTGGTGTCCAGGGTCTGGAACACGCGGTCCATGGCGGCCACCGCCCACTGCAGCGTGTTGTTGAAGTCCACCACGCGCACCGCGGGGTTGAAGATGAAGCCGATGTAGAACGAGATCGCGACGAGCATGCCGGACGTCATCTGGCCGCTCTCCACGAGCTTGCCGCCGTAGGCGTACACGATGCCCGTCCCCAAGGCGGACACAACGCCCGAAACCAGCCCCAACCGACGGTTCAGGTGCACCTGCCTCATGTCCACCCGGAACTTGGCCCGGACGCTGGACATGAAGTTCTCGGTCTCGTAGTCCTCCTTCACGAACGCCTTGACGACCGCGATGCCGGCGATCTTCTCGGCCAGCTTGCCGAGCATCTCGTCCCACAGCCGCCGCTGCTCTTGGCTGACCTCCCGGATGTGCTTGAGGAAGGCCATGTAGCTGAGCACGTAGAACGGGATCAGGCACACGATGATCGCCGCCAGGCGCCACTCGAGCCAGAACATCATGCCGAGCACGGCAGCGAGGGTGACCACGTCGCTGATGAACGTCACCAGCTGCCCCTGGATGAGGCCCTGGATCAGCTCGATGTCCGCCGTGACGCGGGCCATGATCTTGCCGACCTGCGTCTGGTTGTGGTACGCGAGGGACAGGCGGTGCAGGTGCTTCCAGGTGGCGAACCGCAGGTCGAAGCAGAACCGGTGGCCCAGCCAGTTGAGCATCCAGGAGAGCGGGTAGCTGCACACGTTGCGAAGCACCACGATGCCCACGAGGGCCACAGATGCCCATAGGAGCATCCGCGGCGCCTCGACCTCCCGGAGCCGTACGAGACGATCCCTCTTCTCCGCGAGGGCCGGATCCGGGTTGGGCTTCCTCAGTTGGGGCTCGATCTCTGCCAGCTCGGCCTTCGCCGAAATGGCCGGCTTCAAGACCGAGTCGATCGTGAACTGGAACAGGCGGGGCGGCAGGATCTGCAGGACCGTCACCACCAGCGTGAACACGACCGCAAGGACGACCCGCAGCCGGTAGGGCCTCAGAAACTGCAGCGTCCGCCGAAAGGATCGCACGCCCTAACTTACAACCGTTTCGGTCCGCGATGCAACCGAACCGTGGGCCGCGGACCAGAAGGGCAAAAAAAGGCGGGCCGCCGGCTTTGGGGGGGTGGGGGGATTGCGGCGGCCCTAGGGGAGGGGTGTTTGGCGGAGGGTGTTTGAGGTTGTGCTTGGGGATGGAGGAAACCTATCTTCGGCGCTGGGCCATCGAGTCGCGGTAGAGACCCCACGCTCCGGCGATGGCTGCCAAGGCGACTGCTGCGGCGACGATTTCGTAGTTCATGGCCTCTGCTGGGCGGCGTCTCTCCGCCGACAACTAAGTGATTGCCCAATGGGCCGGATTGTTTCCCGCCGAATCTACCGGGATGGGTCCAAGTCCGGCACCCTTACCGACGGGAAGGATGCCGGGTTTCATAATCCCATCGTGCTGTCCTCCGCATTCCTGCGAGCCCTCGGCGAGCGCGTTCTGGTGTTCGACGGCGCGATGGGCACCCGTGTCCAGTCGCTCGGTCTGACGGCGTACGACTACGCCGTGCCGGGGCACGACCCGCTGCGGCTGGAGGGCTGTCACGAGGTTCTCAACCTCACCCGACCGGATGTGGTGGAGCGCATCCACAGCGAATACCTCGAGGCCGGCGCGGACATCGTCGAGACGAACACGTTCGGTTGCACCTCGATCGTGCTCGGCGAGTACGGCCTCGAGGACAGGTTGGAGGAGATCGCCGCGGCGGCGGGGCGGATCGCCCGTCGGGCTGCGGACCGGTTCTCCACGGCGGAAAGGCCTCGCTTCGTCGCCGGCGCCATCGGCCCCGGAACCAAGCTGATCAGCCTCGGCCAAACGGATTGGGACACCCTCGTCGGAACCTACACGCTGGCGTTCCGCGCGCTGCTTGAGCAGGGCGTCGACCTGCTCATGCTGGAGACCTGCCAAGACCTGCTGATGGTCAAGGCGGGTCTGGTCGCCATCGAGGACGCCGTCCGCCTGACCGGGCGCGACGTGCCTGCCCTGGTCCAAGTGACCATGGAGCAGACCGGCACCATGCTTCTCGGATCGGAGCTCGCGGCGGCGCTGAACATGATCGAGTGCTTCCCCCGCGTCGTGGCGTTCGGCCTGAACTGCGCCACCGGCCCTGTCGAGATGGCCGGCCACATTCGGTTCCTCGGGGAGAACTCGACCCGACCGATCAGCGTGCAGCCGAACGCGGGCCTGCCGGTCATGGAGAAGGGCCGCTCCGTGTACAAGCTGAGCCCGTCGGAGCTGGCCGAGCACGCGGAGCGGTTCGTCGCGGAGTGCGGGGCGGCCCTGGTGGGCGGGTGCTGCGGCACGACCCCGGAGCACATCCGGGCGGTCGCTGAGCGCGTCAGAGGCCGCCCCCACGGCGAGGCCGGGCACTGGCGCAAGGTCCGCGCCGCCTTTCCCGGCTTCGACTTCCGCCTGGGCCGCCCCGAGCGCGACGAAGCCGTGCGGCTCCAAGGTTGCAGCAGCCTCTATCAGTTCCAGCCCTACCATCAGGACAACAGCTTTCTGATCGTGGGTGAGAAGACCAACGCCAACGGCAGCAAGGCGTTCCGCACCCTGCTGGGCATGGAGAACTGGGAAGCCCTGACCGAGATGGCTCGGGAGCTCGAGGCCGAGGGCTCGCACGTTCTGGACGTCTGCACCGCCTACGTCGGCCGCGACGAGCGGGAAGACATGCGCCGGCTGCTGTTCCGCCTCAACACCCAGGTGACTGTGCCGATCATGGTCGATTCGACCGAGACGCCGGTGATGGAGGCGGCCCTGCAGACGCTGGCGGGCAAGCCGATCCTGAACTCGATCAACCTGGAGGACGGCGGCGAGAGGGCCGAGAAGGTGCTGGAACTCTGCCGGCGCTACGGAGCGGCGGTGGTGGCCCTGACCATCGACGAGCGCGGCATGGCGCTGGATGCCGGCCACAAGGTGGAGATCGCAGAGAGGCTCTTGGAGAGGACGCGCGCGCACGGCCTTCCCGATTGGGACGTCTTCGTGGACTGCCTGACCTTCACCCTCGGCTCGGGCGACGAGGAGTACCGCCGGGCCGGCGTGGAGACGCTCGAGGCCATCCGCGAGCTGCGCAGGCGCCACCCGCGGGTCAACACCATCCTGGGGGTGAGCAACATCAGCTTCGGCCTCAAGCCCGCCGCGCGGGTGCTCGTCAACTCGGTGTTCCTTCACCACGCGCTCGAGGCCGGTCTGACCGCCGCGATCGTCCACTTCTCCAAGATCAAGCCCGAGAACCAGATCGAGCCGGAGCTGTGGAGGATCGCTTCGGATCTGGTGTTCGACCGCCGCGAGTTCGCCGAGGCCTAGGGCGTCCGGCCGCCGGGTCCCACCGAGGCGGAGCGGATCAATCCGCTCCGCCGAGCGAGTCCACCAGGTCGTCCAGCAGGCCGCTGGCGCCGATCCGGAACGTGTCCGGCCGCAGCCACTCCTCGCCCAGCAGCGATCGGACTAGGGCGCACCACTCCAACGCCTGGGCCGTGGTTCGCACTCCGCCCGCCGGCTTCAGTCCCGCTCGGAGACCAACGGCGCCGTGGAACGCTCGGATGGCGCCGCACATGGCCGCGCCGGCCTCGAGCGTGGCGTTCACGCTCTCCTTGCCGGTGGAGGTCTTCACGAAGTCCGCGCCGGCCATCAGACAAACCACGGCAGCACGGGCGATCGTGTCCGGATCGCTGAGCTCGCCCGTGGCGAGGATCGTCTTCAGAACGCGGTCGCCGGCGGCCTCGCGCATCGCCCGAACCTCGTCGAAAAGCTCCCGCCAGCGGCCCGCGAGGGCCAAGGGCCTGCGGATCACGACGTCGATCTCGTCGGCGCCCA
>CALGMO010000064.1 GCA_937961665.1 uncultured Fimbriimonadaceae bacterium | reverse complement strand
CACGTTGTCGCGGCCCTCGATGCGGATCGCCAGCGTGCCCGAGACGGTCTGCCCGTTGGTCGGGTTCACGAACGACACCACCGGCGCTTCGTTGTCTTCGTAGGCGACCGACGAGTTGTCGACGGTCACCGTCACGGTGTCGCTCGCCGTGTTGCCCAAGCCGTCCACCGCCTCCGCGCGCAGCGTGTAGGATCCATCGGGCACCGACCTGGTGCTCCAGTTCATCTCGTACGGGCCGGAGGTGAAGGTGCGCAGCAGGGTGCCGTTCAGATAGAGGCGGACGTAACGCACCGCTCGGTCATCTTGGGCGTCCACGCTCAGCACCACCCCGCCGTTGATCCTCTGGCCGGTGCGCGGGAACCGGAAGGACACGGTCGGCGGCACGTTGTCGACGTAGTTCACCACCTGCACGCTCACCTGAGCCGTAGCTTGGTTGCCCGAGGTGTCCTCGGCCACGGCGCGGAGCGTGTGGCTGCCGTCCGGAACGGAGGCGGAGCTCCAGTCCATCTCGTAAGGAGCGGCCGTGAAGGTCCGGATCAGCGTGTTGTCCACGAAGAACCGCACCGTTCGGACGGCCGTGTTGTCCTGGGCGTTGATGCGCACGCGGAGGCGTCCCCACAGGTTCGCCCCGTTGGTCGGATTGATGAACGACACCTGCGGGGCCTGCGCGTCTCCGTTCCGAACCGAGACGGGCAGCTCGGCATAGCCCTCGTTCGACTTCAGGTCCCGAGCCTTCGCCACCAGCAGGTGGTTGCCGTTCGGCACCGTCGTGGTGTCCCACGTGAACGTCGCCGGCGAGGTAGTCGACCGTCCAATGAGATTGCCGCCGACGTACAGGTCCACCGAGTCGACGTACACGTTGTCCGAAGCGTTCACGGTGACCTGCACGGTGCCGCTCAGCGACGTCGGCGCGTTGATCGAGACTGTGGGCTCCTCCTGGTCGTCGAGCGTCTGCAGAGCGCCCACGACGGCCTTCCGCAGGTTCAGCCTCCCAGTTCCGTAGGTGTTGTCCCTGCCCGCCGCCCCGAGGTCGTCGGCGGTGTCCTTCAGAATCTGCATGACCTCGTTCGGCGTGAGGCTGGGGTTCACGGACAGGAGGATGCCCGCAGCCCCGGCGACGATCGGCGCGGAGAACGAGGTGCCCGCCCAGCTCCCGTACCCTCCGCCCCTGCTGGTGGTGAGGATGCCGGTCCCCGGTGCCGAGAGGTCGACGTTGCTGCCGCAGGCGGACCAGGAGGCCTTCTGGTCGGCCGAGTCGGTGGCGACGACGGTGAGGCAGTTCGGGTTGTCGGGCGTCGTGGCCTGGGCGGAGTCGTTGCCGGCGGACACGGTCACCACGCCCCCCTTGGAGACGAAGTGCTGCATCCCCATCGTGACGAAGGAGTTGTCGGTGACCTTGAAGCTGAGGTTGGCGACCCTGGCCCCGTTGTCGGCGGCCCACACGAGCCCGTTGTATAGCGAGCTGGAGGACGCGTACCCGTCGGCGCCGGCGGCCTTGACGGGCATGATGCGGCAGTTCCAAGCGACGCCCGCGACGCCGACGGCGTTGTTGGTGGCGGCGGCCGCGGCCCCTGCCACGGCCGTCCCGTGGCCGTTGTCGTCGGCCCAGCTGGAGGTTCCGTTGAGGACGTTCCAGCCCGGCACGAGCTTGGGCGCGAGGTCGGGGTGGTTGGGGTCGACGCCGCTGTCGATGATCGCGATGACCACCTGCTGGCTGCCTTTGGACAGGTCCCAAGCCTGGGGCGCCTGGATCTTGGCCAGGTGCCACTGGTTGGGGAACTGCGGGTCGTTCGGCGTCGCCTGCGGCTCGAACAGGTAGTCGGGCTCCGCGATCCTCACCAAGGGGTCACGGGAGAGCTGCCGAGCGAAGGCCGCCTCGTCCGCTCCCTTCGGGACCGCGAGCACCAGCGCCTCCCCGTGCCCCAGTCGCGCAACGGGTCGGGCCCCCAACAGGTTCGGAGCCCTCAGGAGGCCACGCTCCAGCGGGGTGTTGAACACAACGAGCACGCGCCCCGGAACGCACTTGGGGGCGGTCCATCCGACGCAGGCGCCAGCCGCGAGGAAGACGACCCCCGCCGCGCGCCCCAGGCGGCAAAGTGCTTGTAGGAATCGAGCAGCTTCCATGGGAAAGGGATTCCGCGAGGCGGATCTGCCCCCGTTCAGCCAAAGTGCTGGTCTTGACGCCCACGGGTCCCATCGGCAAAGGGACACGGGAGCTACACTGCAAGAAGCCGAATCCGAGCTTCGCTCGGAACGGGGGAACCGGTCTTCGGGGCGAACCCATCAGGGAGAGTACTTTCGGCTCTAGCCCGTCAGCTAACCTCGTAGGCGCATCGAAAGAGAATGCGTGCATTCTCTCCGACCGCAATCGACAGGAGGCATGCAACGTGAAGCACCAGCGTATCGAACGGCGACTCTCGCCGCTCGTTAGGGCCATCGTCCGTCGGGTCCTCAGCTCTACCGGCGCGCCGGAGGAGAAGGCGGAAGCCTTGCTGCGGCTCGCGAGGCACAACCGCGAGAAGGCTTTGTTCTATGAGCACCGCTTCTGGCAGGCGTTGCTTTCCCAGAGTCCGAAAAGCTCTCTGTACCGGGACCTCGCCAGACTTCGCATGAGAGCGAGCCGCTTCTTGGAGGCGTGCGCGAGGCAGCTTCGGCACGAGCGGCGCAAGGTCTCCACCACGGCCGAGTACCCGTTCATGGACTACTCGGCCTAGGGCCCGCTCGACTCGGGAACGGAGGCGGGCGGACCCCCCGGCCCGCCCGCCGAAGGCGCCGATCCTACAGCTTTCGGACCGAGATGGTCTGAGAATCGGCCGAGTTGCCGGCCCCATCGTAAGCCTTCAGCCGGACTGTGTACCAGCCCGCGCGCCAGTACTTGGAGTAGAGGTCCATCGAGAAGGTGTCGCGCAGGCGGTATCCCTTCAGACTTCCGTTCACGTACACCTCGATGCGGGCGATTCCGGACTCGTCGCTGGCGTACCCACGCAGTGCCAAGCGATCTCCGAATTCGGCACCGTCCGCGGGCGACGAGAGGACGACCGTCGGAGGTTTCCGATCTCCGTTGGCCACGACGACCTGGATGACGGTCCTTGCTTGGTTCCCGGAGGAATCTTCGGCGACCGCCTCCAGCGTGTGCACCCCGTCGATGGAGTCCAGGGTGTTCCATGTGGCCTCCACGCGATCGGTGCCTTCGACTAGGCCCATCGATGCCCCGTCGAGCAGCCAACCGATTCGCCGCACCTGTCTGTCGTCCGTCGCGCGGATCACTACGGCAACGGCGGCGCCCTGGACGGTCGAGCCCGACGTCGGTGCGACGAACTCGACTTGGGGAGGCGTCTCGTCCTTGGGCGATCCTCCAACGACAACCTGCAGGGCTGCGGCCGCGTCCAGGCGTCCCTGCCCGTAGGTCGCATCCCACCCTGCTGGGCCGAGGTCTCTGGCTGCGTTCTTGACCGCCGACATCGCGGCCTCCGGAGTCAGGTCGGTCTTGGCCGAGTAGGCGAGTGCGACAGCCGCAGCGACGAGCGGGGCCGAGAAGGAAGTTCCGGACCACGCTCCGTAACCGCCGCCGCGGTTCGTGCTGAGAATGCGATCGCCTGGCGCCGTCAGATCCACGATGCTCCCTCTCGTCGACCAGGAGGCGACCCGGTCGGAGGAGTCGGTGGCACCGACTGTGAGGCAGTAGGGGTTGTCGGGGGAGCCGGAGGTGTCGCCTTGGTTGCCCGCTGACACCGTCACAACCCCGCCTTTGGAGGCGAAGTACTGCATCCCGAAGGAAGCGAACGTGTTCTCGCTCACTCGGAAGCTGACGTTCGCGACCCTCGCGCCTTGGTCCGCGGCCCAGATGAGCCCCATGTAGATGCTGCTGGTGCTCGCCCAGCCGGAGGCGTCGGCAACCTTGATCGGCAGTATGCGGCAGCCCCAGCCCAGAGATGCCACTCCGATGCCGTTGTTCGTCGCCGCCGCCACGACCCCGGCGACCGCGGTTCCATGCCCGTTGTCGTCGATCGGAGCGGCACCCTCGTTGAGAACGTTCCAGCCGGGCTCGAGCTTCCCGGCGAGGTCCGGATGGTTGCCATCGACCCCCGTGTCCAAGACCGCGACAAGAACGGCCGACGACCCCTTGGAGAGATCCCAGGCTTCCTCGCTTCCGACCATTGGCAAGTGCCACTGCTGGGGATAGGCGGCGTCGTTGGGTTTCGCCTGAATACGGAACAGCACGTCCGGCTCGGCCGCGACCACGCCCGGCTGGCGCCGCAACTGGGCGGCGAAGGCATCCTCGCGCACCCCGGCCGGGCATCGGACGATCCATACCCCTTGGGGGCCGAGGGGTTCGGGAACGCTCGGCAACCCGCCCAAGGTGCCGGCCGCCGGCTCCGTGTGGGGTGCCGCCAATCGAACGAGCACTCGCCCGGGAACCATCGGCTGATCGGGCGGGGCTCCTGCCCCCATATGGGCCAGTGTGCCGGCAAGCAGCGCAACGAGAGCTCTCCAAGAACCAGAACGCATTCCATCCCTCCTGCCACGAAAAGCCATGGGGAGCCGTAGCCGCACGGCTCCCCAGATCCGCCTCGATAATTCTACCTAGGTTGAATTGCCGGGATCCTGTCAGCTTGGACGGATCTGCTCCAGCGCTTGTTCCATGTCTTGCCGCAGATCGCCCTCGTCTTCGAGGCCCACGAACAAGCGGACGAGCCAGAAGCCATCCGGTGCCCAACTCGGTGCGACGCGCGCCAGAAGGGCCAGGCTCTCGAAGCCACCCCAGCTGATGCCCTTGCGGAACAATCGGAGGGAGTTGACGAACCCGACCAGTCGCTCCTCTTCCTGAACCTTGGGAACGAAGCTGAACAGCCCCCCCGCGCCGCTCATCTGGCTCTCGAAGAGCTCCCGTTGAGGGTTGCTGGCCAAGGCCGGGTGGTTCACGCTCTCCACGGCTGGGTGCTCCTCTAGCCAACTTGCCAATCGGAGCGACGCCTCTTGGTGCTGCCGCAGTCGGACGCCGAGCGTTCTTAGCCCCCGCAGAACGAGCCAGGCTGGGAAGGGGGCCATGATGTTGCCCCACAGGTGGATCTGGCCGCGGCTGATGCGATCGATGTCCTCGCGCCTGCCGCAGATGGCGCCACCGATCAGGTCGCTGTGGCCGCCGAGGTACTTGGAGCAGCTGTGCACCACGAGATCCACGCCCATCTCGATCGGTCGCTGAAACAGCGGCGTCGAGTACGTGTTGTCGATCGCCGTGCGGATGCCCTTCTGACGGGCATAGTCGGCGATGCGCCGGATGTCCTGAAGGTGGAACACCATCGAGGAAGGCGACTCGAGGTAGATCAACCTCGTCTCCGGCCGCACGGCGTCCAGCACGTTCTCCGCCCGCCTGCCGTCGACGACGGTTAGGGTCACCCCCATCTTGGAGAGCACCTCCGTGCACAGCTGCCGCACGGAGCCATACGCGAACTCCTCGGCGATGAAGTGCGCGCCCGGCTCGGCGGCGTCCATGAGCACCGCGGTGATGGCGGCTATGCCCGCCGCGGTCGCCCGACACGCCTCCGCACCCTCCAGCTTCGCGATCTTCCGCTCCAACAGGTCGACGGTCGGGTTGCCGATGCGGCTGTAGATGTAGGGCGAGTGCCCCGAAACATTGGAGATCGCCTCCACGAACTCCTCGTGGCATGGGTAGAGGAAGTTCGAGTTCTGGAAGAGGGGAAAGGCTGGAGCCCCCTCCGGCGGTGCCTCCTCGCCGTAGTGTTGGAGCAGGGTGCAGGGGGAGAACTGTCTCTCTTCGTTCATAGGCACTTCCTGTGTGCCGCCGCCAACGCTCGCTCTAGGTCGGCGACGAGGTCCTTGGGGTTCTCAAGGCCGCAGTAAAGACGGATCATGCGAACAGGAGACTCCTTGGGACTGGTCGGGTCGGTGGCGGGGATCGCCAGGCTGAACGGACCGCCCCAGCTCACGCCAATGCGGAACACGCGCAGAGCCTCGAGGAACGCCTTGGTCCATTCCCGATCCTGGTTCTTCGGCACGAAAGTGAACAGGCCCGTGGAGCCGCGCATCTGCGACAGGAACAGCTCTCTCTGAGGGTACGACTCTAGGCCGACGTGATGGACCACCTCCACCTCGGGCCTCTGCTCGAGCCAGGAAGCCACCATGTTGCCCGACTCCTGCACGTGCCTGAGCCTCAGCGGCAGCGTTCGCAGTCCGCGCAGCAAGAGCCATGCGACGAACGGAGCCATGATCGTGCCGAACAGCTTGACCTCTCCGTGGGCCATGCGTTCGATCCTCTCCCGGGTGGTGCAGATCGCTCCGCCGTTCAGATCGCTGTGGCCTCCGAGGTACTTCGAGGTGCTCTGCAGGACGATGTCCACCCCCAGTTGCGCCGGCCTCTGGAAGAGCGGCGTGCTGTAGGTGTTGTCGATCATCGTGGTGATCCCCTTCTGCTTCGCGAAGGTTGCGATCCGCCGCAGATCCTGCAGGCGGAAGAGAAGGCTGCTCGGCGATTCCAGGTAGATGACGGACGTTTCCGGCGTGACGGCGTCGAAAACGGTCTCGGGCTCCCGCCCGTCCACACAGGTGAAGCTCACCCCGTAGCGCTCCATGGTCTCGCGAAGCAGGCGCAGAGTCGTGGAGTAGGTGCTGTCGACCGTCACGACGTGCGATCCCCGCTCGAGGGAGGCGAGCAGCGCGGTGCCGATCGCGGCCATGCCGTCCCCCGTGAGCTTCGCCGCCTCCGTGCGGTCGAGGGCGGCCATCTTCCGCTCCACGAGGCTGACCGTCGGGTTGCCCCATGGGCTGTAGACCGGATCCTCGCGGTAGGGGGCTTCGTTCGCCTCCTCGAACAGGTCCAGATCGCGGTACGTGTAGATCGCGCTCTGGAACAGCGGCGGTACCAACGCTCCCAACGGGTGATCCTCCTCGCCAAGGTGCTGCAGCAGAGTCTCCACCTCGCCGTATCCGGCTTGCGGCTCGGATGTCTGGCCTTCGCATCGGGATGGAGAGACGGGAGAGTCCATGGCGAACGTGAGGGGCGAGCGGGCTTGCCGAAGGCATTTTGGCGGATGGCCCAATCTCTTTGCACACGGGGCAGGAAGCTCGCGGGCTCCCGTTGAATCTCCCAGCGGAGGTTGAGACGAATGCTGACGATGCTTCTGCCGCTCCTGGCGGCGGCTCAGGCCGGACCGATGCCCTTTGTGAGCCCTGCCTTCGGCGACCACATGGTGCTTCAGCGCGACCTATCCGCTCCCATCTGGGGCTGGACGAACCCGGGAGCCGAGGTGACCGTTAGCCTTGCGGGACGGACCGTGAGAACCGTCGCGGCTTCGGACGGAAAATGGCTGGCCCGGTTGCCCGCGATGCCCGCGGGCGGGCCCTACGACGTTCGCGTCGAGGGACCCAAGCGGGTTGTGCTCAGAGACGTGCTCTTCGGCGACGTCTGGGTCTGCTCCGGACAGTCGAACATGGAGCAGGGAATCGCGATCTCCAAGAACCCCGAGGAGGAGATCGCGAGGGCGAACCACCCCCGCATCCGGCTCTTCATGACGGAGAGGCGTTACAGCCTGAACCCCGAGCTTGTCCCTCAGGGAGAGTGGAAGGTGTGCACGCCCAAGACCATCGCCGAAGGCGGCTGGGGCGGTTTCTCGGCGGTCGCCTACTTCTTCGGACGCGACCTCCAGCGGGAGGTGAACGTGCCGATCGGCCTGATCCAGACCTGTTGGGGCGGCACTCCGGCCGAAGCCTGGACGAGCGCCGAGGCCTTGGCCAAGATGCCCGACTTCGCCGCGTCCTTGAGGCAGCTCGCCGAGCTGCGGGCGGATCGGCGGAAGGCCCTCGAGAAGCGTCAGCGCGCGCTGGATGACCTCATCGCGACGGCGGATCAAGGCACCAAGGAGGGCTGGCACACCCAGCCTGACGGTCCGGCTTGGAAGCCGGTCGCCAGACCGACCTTCGAGGGCAACGGTCTGGACCAGTTCGATGGCTTCGCTTGGTTCCGCGCCACCGTCAAGGTGCCCGAGGCTCAGGCCGGTCGAGAGGCTTACCTGCAGCTGGGTGCGATCGACGACCAGGACACGGTCTGGATCAACGGTCGATTCGTCGGATCGACCGAGGGCTGGAACCTGCCGCGCCGCTACGCCCTACCGAACGGGCTTTTGAAGGCAGGCGACAACGTGGTGACCGTTCGCGTGCTGGACACCATGGGCGCCGGGGGCATGACGGCGGAACCTTCCTCGATGTTCCTCGAGGTGGATGGCGAGCGCCTCCCCCTGCAGAACTGGAGAATGCGCCCGTCCTCCAAGCTTCCTGCTGACTTTGCTGTGCCGCCCGCCGGTCCGGAGAACCAGAACAGCCCCACGGTGCTGTTCAACGGGATGATCCATCCCTGGCTCCCCTATGGGATCAAGGGAGCGATCTGGTACCAAGGCGAGTCCAATGCGGGACGAGCCTATCAATACAGGACCCTGTTGCCAACGATGATCCAGGACTGGCGCAGCCGATGGGGGGTGGGCAAGTTCCCGTTCCTGATCGTGCAGCTGGCGAACTTCATGCAGCGCCAGCCCGCTCCGGGGGACGATGCCTGGGCCGAGCTGAGGGAGGCCCAGAACATCGCGGCGAAGGCGGTTGGCAACGCGGCGGTGGCGGTCATCATCGACGCCGGAGAGGCGGACGACATCCATCCGAAGGACAAGCAGACGGTCGGCAAGCGTCTGGCCTTGGCGGCGCTTCGGGTCGCCTACGGCCGCAAGGGCCCCTACCTCAGCCCGGTGTACCGCAGCATGACGGTGCGCGACGGGAAGGCGATCCTCACGTTCGCCGAGTGCGGGTCCGGATTGGTCTCGCGGAACGGTGCGCCCCGAGGATTCGCCATCGCCGGCGCTGACCGAAAGTGGCGGTGGGCTCAGGCGGAGATTCTGGGTCCGAACAAGATCGCCGTCTGGTCCTCGGACGTTCCGAACCCGGTGGCGGTGCGCTACGCTTGGGCGGCCAATCCGTGGTGCAACGTTTACAGCGCGGAGGGTCTGCCGCTCTCGCCGTTCCGGACGGACGATTGGCCCATGCTCACGGGTCCGAAGCGCTGAGCGCGGGGCCGAACGACGTTGGTGGCCTCCCGCTTGGGAGGCCACCATCGACGGCGGCCGCTTCAGATGCCGCCTAAGGGCGACCGTTCACGCCGTCGCCGTTCCGAAAGATGGCCAGCGCGGCGTCGATCTCTCGCAGCGCCTCGAGCACCTTGTCGCGGGCTTGGTTGCGGAAGCCGCCGTAGTCCTCGCTCGCCGCCTCGAGGCGCTCGCGAGCTTGGTTCAGCAGCCTCGCCGCGAGGACCATCTTGGCGTTGCTCCGCTGGATCTGCTCGCGCGTGAAGCGGCCCAGGGGCTCGTTGTCCGCCATGGGGATCGACAGGGCGTCGATGCCTGCGCTGCCGCGGTTGTTGCGGTTGAACTGCAACCCCTGGCGGATCAAGCTGATGGCGTCGCGCGTGGCGACCATGGCCTTGACGCGGTGCCCTTGGTAGATCGGAAGCGCGGAGCGCATGGTCTGCAGCGCCCTCCCGCAGAGCGCCATGGCGGCGAGCATCTCGCGGTTCTCTCCCCGGCCGGCGATGCCGGCGCGTCCGCCCGGACCGACCGGAATGCGCTGGGCGGATGCCAGCGTGGCGAATCCGACGACCAGAGCCAGCAGCATGGTAGCGAAGGTCTTCATGGTTTGTCTCCTGCGCTCGGTTCGAGCGCGTTCGGGAGGCACGGACGCACGCGCGGCGCCGTGGTTCGGTGAAACTTCAGCGCCAACGGCGAACGGACGATCTCCGAGGCTTGAGGCCCAAGAGCTTGTAGCAGGCCCGGCAGCGGGCCTCGTACTTCTCGGTGGCCCCGATCAGGATCACGGGGTCGTCCTTGTGCGCGGGCTTGCCGTCGATGGTTCGGTAGGTGTGGCTCGCCGGCGCGCCGCATCGCATGCAGATCGCCCTCAGCTTGACGACCTCGTCCGCGGCGGCAAGAAGGGCCGGCATGGGGCCGAAGGGCATCCTTCGGAAGTCCTGGTCCAGTCCGCCGACCACGACGTCCCGGCCATGGTCCGCCAGATCCACCGCCAGCTCCACCAGGCTGGCGTCGAAGAACTGCGCCTCGTCGATGACGATCACATCGGTTTCCGGCTCGATCTTCGACTCGAGGTCCTCCACGGAGGCCACGGGGACCGCCTCATGCCGAACTCCCATGTGCGTGACGACCATGGTGGCGTGGTACCGGTCGTCCAGAACCGGCTTGAAGACCTGGACCTTCTTGCGGGCGAAGAGCGCCCTCCGCGCGCGGCGGATCAGCTCCTCGCTCTTGCCCGCGAACATGCTGCCGCAGACCACGGTCAGGGTGCCCGGCTTCCTCACCGGCCCCGGCCCCCGTCAATCCTCATCGCTGGTCGCTCCCTCTTCTCCCTCGCCCGCCATGTCCGCCTCGAAGAGCTCCTCCATCTCCTCCGACATGTCCTCGTCCATGGCCTTGCCCATTTCCCGCACGATTCGCCGCATCTCCTTGGGATCGTCCGGCTCTCCCATGGTCTCCAGCGTGTCGGCGAGCTCGTCGATGCGATCATCCTCGCTCCGGTAGCGGTTGAACCTGCTGACGAGCTTGGTGATCGTCAGCGAGCCGCAGTGGGGGCACTTCTCCTCGTGTGGTTCGGCCGTCATGCCCACAAGCAGCGAGAACCGCTTGCGGCACGCGTCGCAACGATACTCGTAGATGGGCATGATCCTCAGGATACCGCCCGCCCAAACCGGTAGAATAGAGGTTCGAGGCCGGCTGAATCGTTCCCGTTGACCCCTTCGACCGCAGAGTCCGGGAGTTTCGCGCCAGCCCGCAGCACAGCGTCATGGCTAGAAGCCGCACCAAATCCAAGTCCTCCGGAGCCTCCAAGTCCCTCCATCCGTCCAGGGGTTCCGGCGTGGAAATCCTCGTTAACTGCAGCAACCGCGAAACCCGCATCGCCGTTCTGGAGGGCGGCGAGCTGATGGAGTACCGCGTGGAGCGGGAAGAGCGGGTCGTTGGGAGCATCTTCAAGGGCATCGTGCAGAACGTCCTGCCCGGCATGGATGCGGCGTTCGTCGACATCGGACTGGAGCGCAACGCCTTCCTGTACGTGGCCGACATCCTGCCGGAGGACCCAACCGACAACAGCCCCGCCAGCCTGAAGCGGAGCGAGCTGCGCCGCAGAAAGATCAAGGAGCTGATCAAGCCGGGCCAGGAGCTCATGGTGCAGGTGACCAAGGGGCCGCGGGGCACCAAGGGCGTACGCGTTTCCACGCGCATCAGCCTCCCTGGCCGCTACGTCGTGCTGATGCCCGAGAGCCAGCACGTGGGCGTCAGCCGCAAGATCGACGACCGATCCGAAAGGGAGCGCCTGCGGAAGGTCGGTGAGAAGATCGTCCCCCCCGGCTTCGGCATCATCCTGAGGACCGAGTGCGAGGGCAGGACCGAGGCCGAGCTCAGGGCCGACGTGGCCTATCTGCAACAGGTCTGGGCCCAGGTGCTGGCCGCCGCGAAGAGGCAGCGGGCTCCCGCCTGCGTGCATCGCGACCAGACGCTCCTCTATCGAACCGTTCGGGACATGTTCGATGACGAGATCGACCGGATGGTGATCGACGATCCGGACGAATACGAGAAGGTCCACCTGGTTGCGAGCGTGGTCGCGCCGAACCTCAGGGACAAGATTCAGCTCTACGACCGCGAAGTCCCGCTGTTCGACGCCTACAACGTGGAGCAGGATCTCGAGAGGCTTCTGCAGCACAAGGTCTGGCTGAAGAGCGGCGGCTACCTCGTGATCGACGAGATGGAGGCCCTCACGGCCATCGACATCAACACGGGCAAGCAGGTCGGATCCACCTCGCTCAACGACACGATCCTCAAGACCAACCTGGAGGCGGCCGAGGAGGTCTGCCGGCAGCTCCGGCTCCGCGACATGGGCGGAATCATCGTGATCGACTTCATCGATATGGAGTCCGCCGAGGATCGGAAGAAGGTGCTGGCGCACTTCACGGAGCGGCTCGGCCGCGACCATTCGCGGACGCGGGTGGGACGCATCTCCTCCCTCGGCCTGGTCGAGATCACCCGCAAGCGAACCGGCGAGTCCGTCACCGAGGCGATCACCGAGGTCTGCCCGATGTGCGTCGGCCGCGGGCGGATCCCGAGCAAGGAGACGGTGTCGCTGTGGATCGAACGCGACATGTGGCGCAAGATCGGGGAGCCGGGCAACGCGTTCTACATCGAGTGCCACCCCTCGGTCGTGGAGGCGTTCATCGGCCTCGACGGAGAGAACGTGGAGATGCTCGAGCACGAGATGCGGCGTGGCATCTACATCCGGGCCAACTTCGACATGGAGTACGAGGAGTACGAGATCCGCTCGTCCACCATCGAAGAACTGGAGAGGCGGCACATGGGATTCCGCCGCGCCCAAGTGCTGGAGTGCAACGTCAGGCGCTCCGTTCTCGAGAACAGCAACCGGGTCATCGGCTGGACCGACGGCGGGTACTTCATCGAACTCATCGAGGGGGAGTCCTTCGTGGGACACCGCGCCAAGGTCTGCCTGCAGGACATTCGCAGGTCCTTCGCCGTGGGAGAGGTCATCCTTCCCAGCCCGCAGTCCCGCTGATGGACGGTGCACAAGCGAAGCCGGCCCCACCCGTCACGGGTTGGGCCGGCTTCCAGCTCGCGAGCCGATGGTTTAGCGCTGCTCGGCGTCCTGCTCTCCACCGCCTTGGAGGTACTGCGCCTCCCGCTGCTTCTGGGCCTCCAGCTCCTCGGCCCTTCCGGACTCCTTCATGGCCTTCTCGTAGTTCTCGGTCGAGAACTCCTCCTTGACCTTCTGGGCGTCCGACTCGGTGACGCCGGAGCCTGCGCTGCAACCCGAGAGGATCGCCGCCGCAGCCAGCAAGGAGAGCGCTCGGATCACTGGCCGAGACCCCACAGCGGATAGTTGATCGTCGTATCCGGCTGCACGAAGCCTAGGTTGCCGGCCGTGATGTAGCGGCAGTCGTCCTGGAAGGTCCAACCGGCGCTCGGGCCGCCCGTCACGCCGAGGTACTCGATCTTCGGCGGGGTCTGCGCGAGGAACTGGCCGGCGCTGATGAAGCGCGCGCTGCCGTCCGCGAGGCCCGCGATGATGCCGCCCGCGGCGATCTTAGAGGGATCCGGCTCGGTGCCCGAGGTGCCGTTCACGCAGTCGGTGACGGTGCCCTTCATCAGCTTGTAGCGCCAGAACTCGCGGATGGCCGGGGGATAGACCGTGACGACCGGGCCGACGCCCTGGCTGTCGACCGAACCGCCCGGGAGGATTGGCACGCCCGCGGCGGGGAACTCGAGAAGCACCATGGTCGAGGGAGGCGTCGCGGTGGTCGTCCCACCCAGCCAGCTGTTGCGGAACTGCCGCGGGAACGTGGGAGCCCGATTGTAGGTGTCCAGCGAGCCGGTCACCGCCGAGTTCAGAACGAACCCGCCGACGATCTGGCCGTTGGTGTTCCACTGCACCGAGTCCTTCTGCCGCAGCTGGTGCTCCAGGATGTCCACGTTCTTGATGTAGGGCATCACCCACTTCTGCCAGCTGAAGTGGTTCATGCGGTGGGCGAAGCCGGCCGATCCGCCGCACCGGAGCACGCCGTCGTTCAGTCGCGGGTTCAGAGACGAGTTCAGCACGCACCCGTCGTTCCGCGGATAGGTGTCGTCGTAGTCCGTCGTGTACATGATCAGCGCGAGGCCGATCTGCTTCTGGTTGCTGATGGCGGCGGCTTTCTTGGCAGAGACCTTCGCCTGGGCGAAGACAGGGAAGAGGATGGCGGCCAGGATCGCAATGATCGCGATGACCACCAAGAGCTCGATCAAGGTGAATGCTTTGCGCATAGGTTCTCCAAGGGGCGCCATCCGTGGCCGGTTGGGTTTCCTTCGGCAATTATGAAGCAAGGCGCGCAGGGTCGTGCATGCGGAAGACCCACGGAGAGCCGGGGGCGCAAAAACCGGTAGGAACTACCGGGTCGTCGGAACGAGCTCCGGACGCAGGATTCCCAGGACCTTGCGGACGTTCCAGTCGTTCTTCTCCAGGAGGTCGTAGGCCTCGTCGAGAGTCGCGGTCGTCAGGTCGCGAACGATCCGCGCGCAGCGCTCCCGGTGCTTCTGGTTCACCGGCTTGACGTCCACCATTAGGTTCTCGATCACCTTGCCGCTGAGAACCATCGCCGCTGTGCTGATCCTGTTCAGCGCGAGCTTCAGAGCCGTGCCCGCCTTCAGACGCGTGCTGCCCGTCAGCACCTCTGGACCGGTGTCGAGGAGGATCGGCAGATCCACGATGCGCAGCAGCTTGCTGTTGCGGTTGTTGGCGATGCCGCACGTCCATACCCCCTTCTGGTGCGCGTGCCGCACCGCCGCCACCGCGAAGGGGGTCCGCCCGCTCGCCGTCAGCCCGATCACGATGTCGTTGCGGTCCACCCGCAGCTGGTTCAGCGCCACGACCGCCGCGTGCTCGTCCTCCTCGGCGCTATCCGGTGCGCCAGCCACACCCTCCGGGCCCTCCGAGACCAGGGCGATGAACACCCCCGGCTCCAGGCCGAAGGTGGGTGGCATCTCGGCAGCGTCCATCGCCGCGATCCTTCCGCTCGTTCCGCTTCCCACGTAGATGATCCTCCCGCCGTTCTGGAAGGTCTCCGCGACCTTCTCGGCGCAGCGCGCCAAGTCGGCCTCCACGGACTGCAGGACCTGCATCACCACGTACTCCTCCTCGTTCATCAGCCGGACGATCTGCGCGGCCGTCATCTTGTCCAGTCCGTAGGAGCGCGGGTTTCGCGATTCGGTGTTCATGGTTGCAGCACGTTGCTCTGAGGCAGGCGGAGGAATCCGTCGGGAGGGGGAAGGGGCGCGTCCCGGCGGGCCGCGAGGGCCTCGCCGCGATCAACCTTCCTCGTCGAAGGGATGGACCGCATCCTGAGCCGGCGCCTCGGCCGAGTGGTCCGCGCGAGCCGCCAAGGGGATTGTACCGCATGCGCTACAATCGCTCCCGTGCTGCGAAGCAGGGACGGGTTCGTGCGCCCAGGCGTCCGCGTCGCGGTCGTCGCCAACGACGCGATCGGCAACTTCGTGGTAGCCACCCCGCTCCTCGCCCTCGTGCGCGAGGAATGGAGCCCCAGCGAGGTCTGGTACTACGGCGGGACGAGGACGCTCGAGCTGCAGACCGCTTCCCATCTGATCGACGGCACGGGCAGCCACCTCGGCGTCGCTCCCCGGCAGGTGGCCAAGGAGGCGGCCGCCGCCGCACCCTTCGACGTCGTCGTCAACATCGAGAACGCACCTTGGGCGAAGGCGGTGGCCGCGATGCTCTGCGGCCCGGAGACCGTCGTGTTCGGCCCGTGCCTGGACTCCGAGGGCCGGGGAGACTTGGCGTTCGGCGACGATCCCGCGTCGAGGCTCTGGCAGGACCCAGACTGGTGCGCCGAAGACCTCGCGTCGCGTCACCAGTCGCTGCGCACGACCCACATCTCGGAGATCCTGTGCCGCGCCTGCCATCTGCAGGGCGAGGTGGGGCCCTACCGGGTGCCGGAAGAGGAGCCGGCCTTCCGGGTGCCGGATGTTCTGGTGGCGACCGCCGCCTCCGGAGAGGACAAGCTCTGGCCTGGCGACCGATGGCGGGAGCTCCTCCGCAGGCTCCGAGCCGGCGGATGGTCCGTCGGACTTCTGGGAGCGCCCCCCGAGGCCCAGAGGCGCTATTGGAAGGGCGCCAGCGACGAGGACGGTTGGGTGCGCGAGGGCCTCGTCGAGGACCTCCGCGGAAGGCTGAGCCTGCCCCAGGTGGTGGGCGCCGCCCGCGCGGCGAGGCTGGTGGTCTCGCTGGACAACGGCGTGCTCCACCTGGCTGCCGCAACCTCGACGCCGATCCTGGGGATCTTCCGGCACGGCATCCATCGCCTTTGGGCCCCGCGCGTGCCGAACCTGACCGTTCTCACGCCGGAGCCCGGCGGGACCGTGGCATCCATCTCCGTAGACCGAGTCTGGGAGGCCATGCCGCTTGCCGGAAAGTAGAGCTCTGCTGGTGCTGAAGCCCGGCTACATCGGGGACGCGGTTCTGTCGCTCCCATTGCTGGACTGCCTGTTGGCGGCCTTCGACTCGGTCACGGTGTGCGCGGCTGAAGCGCTGCGCCCGATTTTCCGCGATCGTCCCTGCGAGTGGCTCGCCCCTCCGGATCGGCACCTTGCGGGGGTGTTGCGATGGCGGCGCCTCGTGTTGCGCGAGAGCTTCCAAGCGGCGTTTCTCGCCAACCGGAGCTTCCGCTCGGCACTCCAGGTGCGCCTGGCGGGCGTCCCGGTGCGCGTCGGCCATCGGACCGAGGCCCGCGGCGCTCTGCTCACCGTGGCCGTGCCGTACTCGTCCGCACGCTCGGAGGTGGAGTGCCTGCTGGACCTTGCCCGGTCCATCGGCCTGGAGGTTCGCGCCTCACGGCCTAGGATCTCTCGTCCCGAGTCGCCCGACGGGAAGGTGCGGCTGCAGCCCGGCGCGAGACACCCGTGGAAGCGTCCGCCGTGGCATGTCTTGGGGCAAGCTCTCTCGGCCCTGCGCATCGCCGACCACGACGTGGAGCTGGTGGGTGGCCCCGCCGAGGTGGAGTCCTGCCGCGCCTTCGCCCGCCAGTTCTGCCAAGGAGCGGCGATCGTCGCGGGCAGGACGGATTTGGACGGCATTCTCCGCAGGCTTTCGTCCTCTCGCGCTTTCATCGCCGGAGACACCGGTCTGGTGCACCTGGCCGCGGCGATGGGCGTTCCCACGCTGGCGTTCCTCAGTCCTCGCCTGGCGCCGAAATGGGGGTGGCACGAGCCGAGAAACGTCACCCTCACGACGGAGGCCTCGGCGGACGAAGCCGTCGAGGCCCTGAGCCGTGCCCTCTACGCGGATCAGTGATCGTGATGGATCTGGATCCAGATGCGGTCCACGTTGTGCATGCCCGGCAGTCGATCCCGGAGCGTCGCCTCCCAAGCGAGGTGCTTGGCGTGCCCGTCGATGAACGAGAAGTTGCCGCCCTTGCCGAAGGCTCGGATCTCCACGCGGTCCAGAACGGAGTTCCCGCCGTCCTCCTCGTCGATGTACGAGGTCCAATCGTCCCAGTCGCCGTCGGACTCGGTCGGCCACGGGTGGTAGTGCAGCTCCTCCGAGTTCCTGTTTCGCACAGCAGTCGTGATCTGCGAGGATGGCTCGCTGAAGCTCGTGAGCGACAGACCGTGCGAAATCAGGCCGTTGATCACGTAGTCGCTCTCCGCCGGGACGGCCCTGCCATGGATCGCGGGAGACCGCAGCACATCCGGAGACTTGAAGTAGGGAAGCAGGGGTTCGAACCAATCGTAGCCGGACTCGTGGTCCGCGACCATCGTGAAGTCGTCGTTGTCCGCGGCGTACATCGCGATCGCCAGGCCGAGCTGGCGCTGGTTGGACAGGTCCTTCGCCCTCTGCGCGGCGAGCTTCGCCTGCGCGAACACAGGGAACAGAATCGCCGCCAAGATCGCGATGATCGCGATGACGACCAGCAGCTCGATCAGCGTGAACCCGTTGGTGGAACGACCGCTTTGCATATCGCCAGTATATGCAATAATCTTGCAAGAGAAGGCCTTAGGACCTCTCAGGGGGCTCTTGGGCTTTCGGCGGCTCCTCGACGGGAATCTCGTGGGACTCCAGAATCACCACCTTGCCGTTCTTCCAGACCGCAATCGAGTTGCTTTTGCGCTTGTGCTCGGCCAACGCGCGATGCACGGCCTCGCGAACGGCGCGGCTGACCTCGTCGTCCTGCTCGAACCTGTTCGCGAACTTCTTGCGGTCCAGATGGCTCACGAGCCGTACTCCTGTTGCAGCCCTCGCCACGCCTCTGGCTCGGCGATCTTGACGGGTCCGCCCCTCACGCCGGAGGCGATCAGAACCGGGTCCGCTCCACGGGAATTATCGTACACCCTCCAGGTGTCCACGATCGGGATGTAGATGCGGAACAGGTTTCGTAGCCCCGCGGTGAACCTACGACGGATCGTGCTCTCCGGGACATCGTGCCCGCCGGAGCGGACACGGAACGCAACGCGCTGCACGGCGAGGTCCGCGCTCGGAAGCCAAAGGAACACGAGGTGGACCCGGTACCCGTCGCGCCGCCACTGGACGATCCGGTCGGCAAGCGAGCGGGTGGCCAGGGTCGTCTCGATCGCGAAGTCGCGCCGCTGGCGGGCCAGTCGCTCGATCTGCTCCAGAAACAGCCTTCCGGCGCCGATGTCGGCCCCGGCTCGCGTGTGCCCGGTGATCTCTTGGGCGATGAGGTCCGCGTTCACGAACTCGACGAACTGCGTGAGAAGGGCCAGGGAGCAGGTGGACTTGCCGGAGCCGTTCGGTCCGGCGATGATCACCGCCTGAGGCGGAACGTCGTGAGCGTCCTGTGCCGACAAACGACTATTCCTCGGACGCCGACTCGTCGTCGTCCGCGTCGAGGTCTCCGTCGTCCGCGCTCTGCACGATCCGCGCGATGGAGCGCACGGAGTCCCCAGCGGCGAGGTCGATCAGCTTGACGCCCTGCGCGATCCTTCCCACCACGCGCACGTCCTTCACCTTGATGCGGATGCCTTTGCCCAGAACGGTCATCACCAGAAGCCGGTCGTCCTCCTCGACGACCTCCGCGCCGATGATAGGGCCCGTCTTCGGGGTCACGTTCATCGTCAGGAGGCCTTTGCCTCCGCGGCCCTGCGGCCGGTATTCCGCGAGCTCCGTGCGCTTGCCGTAGCCGTTCTCCCCGACCACCAGCAGATACGCGTCGGGCCGCACGACCTCCGCCCCGACTACCTCGTCGTCGCCCTCCAGGCTGATCGCCCGGACTCCACCTGCCGTCCTGGATCGGCTGGTCAGTTGGTCCTCCGGGAAGCGGATCGACAGGCCGTGCCGGGTCACCAGGATGAGGTCGTCCTTGCCGCGGGTCTTCAGGGCCCAACGGAGCTCGTCGCCCTCCTCGATGTCGAACGCGATCAGACCGTTGGAACGGATGTTCGCGAACGCGGACAAAGGAGTGCGCTTGGCCTCGCCCCGCTTGGTGACCATCACGAGGTAGCCGTCGCCTTGGATGTCCTTGACGCTGATCGTCGCGGTGACGCGCTCCTCGCTGTCGATCGCGATGTAGTTGATCACCGGCGTGCCCTTGGCGTACCGGCCCATCTCCGGAATCTCGTAGCCCTTCAGGCGGAACACCCGGCCCCGGTCCGTGAAGAAGAGGATCGTGTGGTGCGTGCTGACCTGGAACAGGTGGGCCGGCTCGTCGTCCGCCTTCAGGACGTTGCGCACACCCTTCCCGCCACGGCGCTGTTGACGGTAGGCGTCGATCGAGACCCGCTTGATGTAGTTGTCCCGGCTGATGATGACGATCGCCTCCTCATCCGGGATCAGGTCCTCCTCGGTGAACTCGCCAGCCTCGCGGGCGACGATCCGGGTCCTCCTCTCGTCCCCGAACTTGTCCCGCAGCTGGACGATCTCCTCCTTCATCACCTGGGTGAGGCGCTCGGGCCGGTTGAGGATGTCCAGCAGGTTCTGCACCCGCAGGATGGCCGCCTTGTAGTCGTTCTCCAGCTCGCGCTGCTGGATCCGCGTGAGACGCCGCAGCGGCATGGCCAGCACGGCGTTGGCTTGGAACGGCGACATGTCGAACCGGCGGACCATCTCGGCGCGGGCTTGGGCCGGGTCCTCCGAGTTGCGGATCAGCTGGATGATCTCGTCCAGGAACCGCCGAGCGATCTGGTAGCCCTCGTTGAGGTGCACCTCCTCCAGCGCGCGGTAGACCTCGAACCTGGTCCTGCGCTCGATCACTTCCCGCCGGTGCGCGATGTAGCGGTCCAGCAGGGTCAGCAGCGGCGCCACGCGCGGTGCTCCGTCGATGAGCGTCAGCATGATCGCGCCGAAGGTGGTGCGGAGCGCCGTGTGCTTCAGCAGGTAGTTCAGCGCCTTGTTCGGGTTCACATCGCGGCGCAGCTCCACCTCGATGCGCATGCCGCGCTTGTCGGAATAGTCGTCCACCCGGAGGATGCCGTCGAACTTCCGTTGCTTGGCGATCTCCGCGATGCTGGTGATGAGCGTCGTCTTGTTGACCTGGTAGGGGATCTCCGTGATGACGATGAGCGACTTGCCGGCCTCGCCTGGCTCGATCATCGTCTTGGCCTGCATCACGATCGACCCTCGCCCCGTCTCGTAGGCGCTCCGGATCCCCTTGGTGCCCATGATCGTGCCATAGGTCGGGAAGTCGGGTCCCGGCAGGTGCACCATGATCTCGTCCAGCGGGCAATCCGGATGGTCGATCCGGTGGAGGAGCGCGTTGCACACCTCGGTGAGGTTGTGGGGCGGAATGTTGGTCGCCATGCCGACGGCGATGCCCGTGCCGCCGTTGCACAGCAGGTTCGGGAACAGAGCCGGAAGCACCGTCGGCTCGTTCATCGACTGGAGGTAGTTGGGCATCCAGTCGACCGTCTCCTTGTCCAGGTCCTCCAGCATCTGCATCGCCAGAGGGGTCAGGCGGACCTCCGTGTAGCGCATGGCTGCGGGCTGGTCGCCGTCGATGCTGCCGAAGTTGCCCTGGCCGTCGATGAGCGGATAGCGCATGTTGAACGGCTGCGCCATGCGCACCATCGTCGGGTAGATCACCTCTTGGCCGTGCGGGTGGAAGTTGCCCGACGTCTCGCCCGCCACCTTGGCCGACTTCGTGTACGGTCCGTCCGGCGTCAGGTTCAGACCGCGCATCGCGTACAGGATGCGGCGGAGAACGGGCTTGAGTCCGTCCCTCACGTCCGGAAGAGCCCGGGCGATGATGACGGACATCGCGTAATTCACATAGGAGCGTCCGAGCTCCTCGTCCACGTTGACGGTGGTGATGCGGGGTGTGTTCTCGGCCAAGGGACTCCTTCCATGGTGCCGCCGGAGAGGCTCGCCGACGGTGGAGTGGAGCCTCGATTCTACCCGAACGCCGGGCGAACCCAGCCCGGACCGCCCTGCTCGTGCCATAGTGCGCCATGCGCATCCTCGTTCTCGGCGGAACCGTGTTCCTCGGCCGCTGGTTCGTGCAAGCCGCCTTGGATGCCGGCCATGAGGTGACGCTGTTCCACCGAGGCCGCCACGGCGCGGATCTGTTTCCGAACGCTCGCCGACTGATCGGCGACCGCGCTAGCGACTTGGCTCTGCTGGACGACGGCTCCTGGGACGCCGTGGTCGACACCAGCGGCTACCTGCCTCGAGTCGTCCGAGCCTCCTGCGAGCGGCTGCGGTCCAGAGCCGGCCGCTATCTGTTCGTCTCCTCCGTCTCCGTGTACGCCGACGCGGATGCACCGACGCTCACGGAGGACTCCCCCATGGCCCAGTTGGCCGACCCATCCTCGGAGGACGTCGCTCGGGACTACGGCGCGCTGAAGGCCGCGTGCGAGTCGGTGGTGGGGGACTCGTTCGGCGAGGCTCGGAGCGCCATCGTGCGTCCGACCCTGATCGTCGGACCGTGGGATCCTACCGACCGCTTCACGTACTGGCCCGTGCGCTTCGCCGACGGCGGCGACGTGCTTGTTCCCGACCGGCCGGACCAGCCGGTTCAGGTGATCGACGTCCGTGACCTGGCGGAGTGGATGCTGAGGCTCGTCGAGGGAGAAGTTACTGGGGTGTTCAACGCGGCTGGCCCGGCTGAACCGCTGACGCTGGAGGGCCTCTGGCGGGAGCTGGGCACGGCATTTCCCGGGGCTCGCCCCGTGCCCGTCTCCGAAGGGTTCCTAGCCGAACAGGGCGTTCAGTGCTGGACGGAACTGCCGCTCTGGATCGCCTCCGAGGCCCGGGCGGACGGTACGATGAGGGCAGACTCCTCCCGCGCCATCGCGGCCGGCCTCTCTTTGCGGCCTTTGGCCGAGACGGCGCGGGACACGGTTGTGTGGCATCGAGCCCAGCCGCCTCGCCCATGGCTGGCCGGACTATCGGCGGACCGAGAGCAGAGGCTCCTGAAGCTGTGGAGCGAACGACCGCCTGCGCCTTGACGTAGACTGCCTGCGATGGCAAGAATCGTCGTGGGTGTCACCGGAGCGAGCGGCGCGATCTACGCCCAGCGGTTTCTGATGCGCATGGCGCCCCTGTGCGAGAAGATCCACCTCATCCTGAGCGAGCAGGCGGTTCAGGTCGCCCGAACCGAGCTGGGAGTGGAACTCGAGAAGTCCAACTTCCGCACGGGCTCCTGGCTGGGAGCGGACTTCCCGAACATCGAGCTCCTGGGGGACCGCGACTATTTCACGCCGCCCGCATCGGGCAGCTACGTGCACGACGGCATGGCGATCATTCCGTGCTCCATGGGCACGGCGGGAAGGATCGCGAACGGGATCAGCGACGACCTTCTGACGCGCTGCGCCGACGTCTGCCTCAAGGAAGGCAGGCGCTTGGTCGTCGTGCCTCGGGAGATGCCGATGAACGCGATCATGCTTCGCAACCTCGCTGCTTTGGCCGAAGTCGGGGCGCGCGTCGTTCCGGCCTGTCCGGCGTGGTACGGTCGTCCCCAGAGCCTTGAGGAGCTCGCGGACACGGTGGTGGCGAGAGTCATGCAGGCCTTGGGGTTCGAACAGAATCTCGTTGCGCCGTGGATGGGAGGCTGAGATGACGGGTCGGGTGATCGTCGCCGGAGGCACGGGCTTCATCGGATCGGCCCTGGTTCGGAGGCTGCAGGCGGAAGGGTTCGAGCCGCTGGTTCTCTCCAGGAGTCCTGGTCCGGGGAGGCTCGTGTGGGACGGACGGACCGTCGGCGATTGGGCGGCGGCGCTGGAGGGCTCCGCGGCGATCGTGAACTTGAGTGGCAAGTCCATTTCGGTGCGCTGGACTCCTGAGAACCGCAGCGAGATCCTCCGGTCGCGCGTCGAACCGACCAAGGCTCTGGCGGCGGCGCTCGGCCGATGCGCCAGCCCCCCGCCCGTGTGGTTCAACGCGTCTGCGGTCGGCATCTACGGGGACCGTCCGGGTGAGGAGCTGGACGAGGACTCTCCGATCGGCCCTCAGGGCGACTTCTTGGTCGACACTTGCCGCGCGTGGGAGGCGGCCGTGCCTGTCGACCTCCCCCGCACGCGCGTCGTGATCGGCCGCATCGGCTTCGTTCTGGGGGCCGCAGGAGGAGCGCTTCCGGTCTTGGCTCGCTTGGCCCGGCTCGGCCTGACGAGTCCGGCGGGGAGCGGCCGTCAGCAGGTGAGCTGGATCCACCTGGACGACGCCGTGGAGATGATCGTCTGGTCTCTGAGTTCGTCCGTCCAAGGGGTGTTGAACGTGGTCGGCCCGGCCCCATGTTCCAACCGAGAGCTGATGGCGGAGGTCGCGCGCGCGGTGGGTCGCCCGCTGATGCCCTCCGCTCCCGCCGTGGCCTTGCGTCTGTTCGGCCTGCTGAGCGGCACGCCCTCCGAGCTGGTTCTGCGCGGCCAGAGGGTGCTGCCGCGCAAGGCCTTGCAGGCAGGCTTCCGATTCCGACACCCGGAGCTCGCGGATGCCGTGCGCGCAGCCCTTAGGACGGGCTAGGCGAAGCCGATTGGGCCCGAAGCATGGCGGAAAGGACGGACGGCTCGGCCGTGTCTCCCGCGTGCTTGGCAAGGTGGCTCCAGACCACGCGGCCGCTGCCGTCCAAGATGAACGCACCCGGAAGCTGCGCGGGGTCGCCGAGGGTGCGTCCCTGCCGGTAGCCGGCGGCGAACGCCTTGGCCCCGCGCGCCCACACCTTGGGTCCCGCCAACTGCCCGAGGGTGCCCCGCTCCAGTCCGAACGCCTCGAAGAGGCGGCGCTGCGGGTCGCACACCATGGAGTGCGGAGTCGGATGCCTTCGGAGGAACTCTCGCGCCAGATCTGGATCGGCCATGGCCACGAGGTGGATGCGATCGTGCGGGGCCTCCCTCGCGAGCCTGCCGACGTGCTCCCGGCAGAAGATGCAGCCGAGGTGCCTCAGGAAGACCAGCGCCAAAGGCCCTTCCGCGCAAAGATCTCCGAGCTTGCACCGCCGACCGGAGGCCAGCTCGATGTCGAGATCTCCGAAAGTTCCTTCCATCTCGGTGCCTCGGCAGCATTCTGCATCAAGCCGAGGGGGGCCGAGCGGGAGGTGCCTAGCGCATCGTCGTTCGGATCGCCTGCATCACGTCCTCCACCGAGGGCAGGCATCCGTACTCCAGGTTCGGATGGAAGCCGATCGGAACGTCCTGCCTGGCGACGACCACGGGCGGACCTGCCAGAAGGTCCCAGCTAGCGGGATCGGACACGATCGACGCTGCGACGGTATCCCCGAACCCGCAGGTTCTCGGGTCCTCGTGGACGATCACGACCCTGCCGGTCTTCCGCAGGCTCTGCAGCACGGCGTCCCGGTCCCACGGAACGATCGAGCGCAGGTCCAGCACCTCGATTTCGAGCTCCGGGCTGAGCCGATCCGCCGCCAAGAGGGCGACCTCGGTGCCGTTGCCCCACGTCAAGACGGTGCAGTCCCTGCCTTCCCGCAGGGTCCTAGCGCGGCCTAGGGGAACGGCCTCCAGCGCCACACTGTGCTCCGGCTTCCGGAAGAGGTGCTTCGGGATGAGGAACACCGACGGATCGTCGCCGTGCAGGCTGGTCCACATCAGGCCTGCGGCGTCCGCGACGTTCGAGGGCATCGCAACGCGCAGCCCCGGTGTGCCGGCCAGATGGCTCTCGAAGGACTGGCTATGCCAGGGTCCCCCGCCGGGAAGGTAGGCGCCACTGGGCGAGTAGAGGGTCAGAGGACAGGTCCACTCTCCCTTGGTCCGCCATCGGAGGGTGGCGGCGTTGGTCGTCAGCTGGTTCCACGCGGGCGAAAGGAAGTCGATGAACTGGATCTCGAAGATGGGCCGGTAGCCGTAGGCGGCGAGACCGATCCCGACTCCGACGATCGTCGCCTCTGCGAGGGGCGAGTTGCGGACCCGGCCGGGGAAGCGCGTCGAGAGACCCTTGGTGAGGCCGAAGACACCGCCCTTCGGGTCCTCGATGTCCTCGCCGAACAGCAAGACCCTCTCGTCCTCCTCCAAGGCGGCTTCCAGCGCCTGGTTCAGCACGGCGACCATCGTGGTTCGCTCGGCCGGAACGATCGGTGGAAGCTCGGCCTTCGGCAGCGGCCCGAACACCGCCGGGGCCTCCTTGGGGCAGGGGTCGGCCTCCCGCTCGGCGCGCAGATACGCCTCGGCGACCTCCTCGGCGATCTCGGCCTTCATCCGCTCCAGCTCCTCCCTGGTGAGGAGTCCCTGGGACAGAAGCCTCTCCTCCCAAGTCTTGACGGGGTCTCGAAGGAGCATCGCCTCGATCTCCTCCGGGGCGCGGTACAGCCGATGGTCGTCCGAACTCGTGTGGCTGGCCAGACGGTCCAAGTCGAACCAGAGAAGCGACGGACCCTCGCCGGCCCTCGCTCTCTCCACCGCCCGCTCGCCGGCTTCGAGCACGGCGTAGGGGTCTCTGCCGTCCACCCGCTGCTGGAGATCCTCGTGCAGCACCCCGAGGCGGCTCGGGACGAGCTGCCGGGTGGGCGTGGAGATGCCGTAGCCGTTGTCCATGACGCAGAACACCACCGGCAGCCGCTCCTGCACGGCGAAGCAAAGGGCCTCGAAGAACTCTCCCTGCCTCGACGCCGCGTCGCCAAGGCTCGCCTGGCACACGGCGTCGTTGCCGTCCAGACGCATGCCCCAGGCGGCTCCGCAAGCCGGCAACAGCGACGATGCGGTGGGAGTCGCGACGCTGAACACGTTGAGGCGCCGCGAACTGAAGTGGCACGGCATCTGCGTTCCGCCCGAGCTGCAATCCGCCTTCGCGAAGAAGTCCAGAGCCATGTCCCGGAGGGAGTAGCCGCGGGCCAGCATCAGCGCCCGGTCGCGATAGTAGGGGAAAAACCAATCGTCCTCGCGGAAGGCGAGCGGAAGAGCCGCCAGGGCCTCGTGGCCCATGGATCCGATCTGGAACCAGCCCTTGCCTTGCCTCAGCAGGATGCCCTCGCGTCGGTCGGCCTCCCGGCTGGTCAGCATCGTGCGCAAGAGCGCGATGGGGTCGAACTTCGAATGGCCCATGGGGTTCGTGTGGCGGAGCGCCGGGTTCCCATTATGCCCGGATCGGGCCGGTATCTACAGGACGGATCAACTCGGGTTGATCCATCGGCCGAGGAGCAGCACCTCCTCCTCCAGCCGCCGGCCGAAGCGGTCGTACACCCGCTCCTTGGCGATCTCGGCCAGCTCGCGGATCTCCGTCGCGGTGGCTCGGGCGACGTTCAGCAGGAAGTTGGCGTGCCGGTGGCTGAACAGCGCTCCGCCGTGCCGGAATCCCCTCAGACCGACCGCCTCCAGCAGATAGCCCGCCGGAACAACGCCCGCATCCTTCAGGGCTTGCGGCAGCCCTGGCAGGCTCTCGGCCAGCCCTCGGTCTTCCACGTTCTTGAAGAAGCTGCCTGCGCTCGCGGGCGCGGGCTGCTTCGAGATGCGCTGTCGCTGGAACTCGCGCGCGTCCTGCAGCGCGCGCCAGGAGTCCCCCGGCTGCAGGCGCAGCCGGACCCTCGTGACGACGATCCCGCGACCGGCAGGCTCGCGCAGAATGGAGTGCCGATAGCTCAGCTTGAGGAACGAGGCGGGCTCCCAGCGGACCAAGCCTCCCTCCACGACCTCCACGGCCGTCACGAAGGAGCCGATCGAGCTTCGGTAGGCTCCGGCGTTGCTGGCGAGCGCCCCGCCCAAGGTTCCGGGGATGCCCACGGCGAACTCCAGGCCCGTCAGCCCCTGTTGGACGGTCTTCAGGAAGAGGTCCTGAAGCGGGAACCCAGAGTCGGCCGTGACGGTGCCGTCGGGCTCGATCTTCAGGCCGCGGCTCCGGTTGATCAGCACCGTGCCCTCCACTCCGAGGTCCGAAGGCAGCACGTTGCTGCCGCTGCCGAGAACCGTGAGCGGCTCCCCGACCACCTGGGCCACGGCCGCTACCTCGGCAAGTTGCTCCGCACTGTCCAGCAGAATCAGTCGTTGGGCAGGCCCGCCGGCCCGCAGCGTGGTGAAGGGGGCCAGAGGCACCTCCGCCAAGGCGTTAAGCACCGGCCCCTCCCGGAATGCCGAACGGGGCTTTCGGGGTCGAAATGCTCGGCGCGGCGTGGTAGGCGGGAAGAAGCATGGGCGCCGTGACAGGCTTCAGAGAGTCCAGGAGGTCGCGGCAACGGACGGCGTCCGGATGGTGCTCCTCCCTGAAGTCCGTGCCGTAGCCGATCGCGCCGGAGGGCGGCCTCTCGGCGCGGTACGGCTCGCCACCGGGTTCGCGCACGACGTACAGCCCGCGGCGCACGGGCAACGCCACCGTCCTCTCCGACGAAACCAGATCGAAGGCGCTCAAGCCGGCGCACGGTCGACCGAGCGACCAAGCCCAAGCCTTCGCGAGGGCGACCCCGACCCGGACACCCGTGAAGCCACCCGGGCCGACGTCCGCCACGAACAGCTCGATCGCCTCCATGGCCACCCCGGAAGCCCGGAGAGCCTCCTCCAGAATAGCCAGCAGAATCCCCCCGCTGCCCCTCGTCGCCCTCCGCCGCGCGTGCGCCGCAACCTCGCCGTTGCGAATCAGCGCGAGCGATACCTCGGGGCTGGAGGTGCTGAGGCAGAGGATCACGGGTTCGCGGGCTCCAGGCTCATGGATTGCAGCAGGGAGGCGATGAGCTTCTGCGTCGCGTTCGAGAGGACTCCCTCCCCGCGCGCGACGGCCAGCCAGTACAGCCTGTCCTTCGATCCCACCGCCTCGAGGGTCCACAACGGCCCTGCGTCGCCCTGACCGAACCGCCATACCTGTCGCACGAGCGCACCGGCCTTGTTGGCATCCGGCCTCGGCTCGTCCCTTCGATCCACCCGTGCGAAGGCGGCCAGCGACTCCGACGACGCTCGGAGCAGCGTGCGCTCGGGCGCGGGGGAGTCGAGCGTGGAGTACACGCCGACCTGGATGGGGAAGGGAAGGTCGGGGTGCCGGAGTCGCCACTCGAAGTCGCCGGACTTCTCGGCGATCCAGCCCGTGGGGATGCGGAGTTGCGCCGAACGACCGGCCACGATGGCCTCCACGGTCACTGGGGCAAGCTCGACTGGCCTCTTGCCCGTCTTGGATGGCTCCAGACGCGTTCTCGGAACCGGGGTGGCCGGCTTCTGCAGCTCCTCAGGATCCCATGGCTTGCCGGGATCCTCGGCAACCGGTAGCCGTCCGTCGGAGGTGCGCAGGGTCGAGAGAGCCTGCCTCCAGGCGACAACGGCGTCCGGGAAGCCGGCCTCGCTGGTCTGCAGGCGGAAGAGCATCTTCCGGGGGGTCCACGCGTACAGCAGGCCGGAGAGCGCCGCCTGGCCTGCCTCTCCCGCAGTCCATCGAGTGTGCGTCAGCAGCAGCGGTACGCCGAGCAGCTCCTCCTGCCACTGGCGCACGACCTCGCGCTTGAGCTGGGCGGCCATCGCCGCCTCGATCGCCTGCCAGGTCTCAGGCTCCTTCTTGAAGTTGGCGGAGAAGATCTCGATGCGCCCTCCGCCCAAGTTCGGCGGCAGGAGGAGCTGCATGGTGCCCTTGCGTTGGACGGGCTTCCATTCCTTGGGCACGTCCAGCTGGAGTCCGAGCCCCTGGGGCGAGACGGTTGTCGTAGCCTGCATCAGCCCCGCGGCAAGGGCCAGTTCAAGAAGCGCCATGTTGAACTCCATTTTGGCCGGATGCGACCGGCAGGGTCATGACGAAGCGCGCGCCCCGCCCCGGCTTCCCGGTTTCCGCGACGGTTCCTCCATGAGCCTCCACGATTCCCTTGACGATCGAGAGACCCAATCCCATTCCTTTCACCCTCGTGCTGCGGAACGGCTCGAAGATGGCCGTCTTCAGATCTTCCGGAACCCCGGGACCCGTGTCTCCCACGGCGATGCGCACGGATCGGCGGCCGGACGGCTGGACCTCCAAGCCCACCTCCACCTCCAGCCGCCCGCGCTCCATGTGGTTCAGCGCATTCTCCAGAAGCTCCGAGAGCGCACGGCGCACCTTGCGCGGATCGACCTCGGCCCGCGGGAGGCCCTCCTCCACCGTCACCGAGACCTGCACCGCATCGGTTCGCGGCACGACCTCCCGGATCGTTTCGCGCACCAACTCCGCGACGTCCGTCGGCTCCTTGGTGAGCGTCGTTGCGGTCAGGAAGTCCCGGAAGTCCTGCAGAATCTCATCGATCCGGTCGACGTTGCGCTGCAGGCCGTCGGCCACCTGTGCCAAGGCCCCGCGGTCCAGCTCGGCTTCCTTCAGGAGGTGCCGCAGCTCGTTGACCTCTCCCCTCAGCGCGAACACCCGATTGCCGATCATGTGCGAGCTCTTTGCGCTCAGCTCGCCCCAGGCCGCCATGCGCTCGGCCTGCACGACCCTCGCCCAGTTCCGGAGGTTCTCCAACGCGGTGGCCAGCTGCTCGGCGATGGTCTGAACGACCCGAAGCTCGTGCTCGGTGAAGCGAACCTGAAGGAGCGGGTTGGTGGACCTCCGGCGAACGGCCCGGAGAACGCCTTGGCACCGGCCCTTGCTGTTGACCGGAACCGCGAGGTAGCTGGCCACCTCGCCGGGGGGCATCTCCAGGTGCAAACCACGCCACCGAGGGTGCTGCTGGGGGCGGTCCAGAAGCAGGGGCTTGCCGGACTCCGCCACGAAGCCCGTCAGGCCCTCGCCGCATGCGTACGACACGCGCCCGACTCGGTCCTGGAGTCCCCCCACCGACCCCCGGAGCCAGAGCCGATCCGTAGCCGGGTCCCGCAGGAACACGCTGAACGAGTGCATCTGCAGGAGGCTCCCGGCCACGGAGAGCACCTTCTCCACGAGCTCCTCCTCGCTCACGGCCGAGTCGAGCGCTCCGCCGATCTGCACGAGGGCCTCCTCTCTTCGAACGAGGTCCTGCCTTTCGACCACCCGGATGGCCAGCAGAGCCAGCATCTTGGCCGCCTCGCGGGCCGGCTCGTCGAAGGCTCCGACCCGTTGGGACTCCAGGTTCAGCACGCCCCGGACTCGGCCATGCTCGTCGACCAGCGGCAGGGCGTACTCGCTCAGGGTGGATTGGAACAGTCGACGGTACGTCCGTTCTCTGGTCACGTCCTTCGCCAGGTGCGCCCTCCCCGTCTTGGCGACCAGCGTGACGATCCCCTCGTCCGGCGCCTCCACATCCAGCTCCAGGCCGACGAGGTCGCCCGACCACTCCGGACCAACCCCGTGGGTGAGCCGCAGCACCCCAGCGTCGTCATCGACCAGCGCGAGCATCGCATGCTCCGCGCCGGCCAGCGACGCGGCGGCCTCGACGATTCTCATGAGGGTGGAATCGTCGTCCTGGGATGCGCGGATCTCCTCGATCAGAAGCCGCCAGTCGCGCGTCGAGGCCATCGGACCGATTATGCATCCACGGTGTATGCTGGCCTCATGCTCGGCGAATGGATGGAGACGGAGGTTCGGGAGCAGCCGGAGGTTCTCGCCAGGGGCGCGTCCGCCTACTTGGGCGAGCTCCGACGCTTCCTGGAGGGACGCTCGTTCGACATGATCGTCATCGCGGCGCGCGGGTCCTCGGACAACGCGGCGCTCTACGGCCGATACCTGATCGAGGTGAACCTGGGCGTGCCCGTGTCTCTGGCCGCACCGTCCGTGTGGACGAGGTTCGGAAGGCGCGTCCGCTATCGCAACTGTCTGGCGATCGGAATCTCCCAGAGCGGTGCCGCCCCCGACGTGAGCGAGGTACTGGCCTCCATCCGCGAGGACGGGCACGCGACCCTCGCCATCACCAACACCCCAGGCTCAAGGATCACGCAGGCGGCCGAGTTCACCCTCTTGCTGGGCGCGGGCGAGGAGCGGTCGGTCGCCGCGACGAAGACGTACACCGCGACGCTGATGGCGATGTACGAGCTGGTCCGTGCGCTGGGTGGAGGGCTGGGCGAGCCCGCCGTTCCAACCCAGGACTGGATGGAGCAGGCTCTCGCAGCGGCTCAGCGGGCGCTGGGCCCCGTGCTTCGCTCCCAGACGCTGTTCACGCTCTCGCGCGGCTACAGCTTCGCCACGGCGCAGGAGGCTGCCCTCAAACTGATGGAGTGCGCGCTCCTCAGCTGCAAGAGCTATTCGCTCGCCGACTTCCAGCACGGCCCTCGGGCCGTCGCCTCTCACGGTTCGGCGGCGATCGTCTTCGGGGAGCCGGACGAGTCGCTGGAAAGGCAGGGATGCTTGGTTCTTCCCGCACCGAGGCCGCCTGTGAGCGACACCTCCGCGCCGATGTGGGACATCGTCTTCGGCCAGTGGCTGGCGCTGCTCGCGGCGAGGGCCCGCGGCCTCAACCCCGACGATCCGCAGTTCCTGCAGAAGGTGACGCAGACCGTCTAGGGCCAAGGAACCTCTCGGGCCGGGCGGGCGTTATACTGGAGCGGAAGAAAGGCCAGACAGAGACTCCACGAAGGGGAGTAGCGCCCGAGCGATCGGGAGACGGGATCGTCAGTACGCCGCAAGGCCGGTCCCGTCGGGAAGAGCGAGACCTTCACCGGGATTCCGGTGGAGGTCTTTTTCATGCCCTTTCTCGAGACAAGGAGGTGAGAACGAAAATGATGAACACGTTGAAAGTAGGTGCCTTGCTGGCCGCGCTCACGGCTCTGTTCGTCGCGATGGGGTCGCTGATCGGCGGAGCCGCGGGCGCCGCGGTGGCGTTCGTCTTCGCGCTGGCGATGAACGTCGCCACGTACTGGTACAGCGACCGGATGGTGATCGCCATGACGCGCGCCCAGCCCGTCTCTCCCACGGAGGCGCCAGAACTCCACGCGATGGTCGAGCGACTGAGCAGAAAGGCCGGAATCCCCAAGCCGGCGCTGTACGTCGTGCCAGACCCCAGCCCCAACGCCTTCGCCACGGGCCGGGATCCCAAGCATGCGGCCGTGGCGGTGAACGAGGGCCTGCTCCGGATCCTGGACCGGCCGGAGGTGGAGGGCGTCATCGCCCACGAGATCGCGCACATCAAAAACCGGGACACGCTGACCATGACGGTCGTGGCCACCGTGGTGGGCGCGATCATGATGATCGCGAACATCGCGCAGTTCGCGGCGATCTTCGGTCAGAGCGACGAAGACGGTCCGAGCCCGCTGGCGCTGCTCGCGATGGCTCTGGTCGCCCCGTTCGCGGCCATGATCCTTCAGCTCGCGATCAGCCGCGCTCGCGAGTATGAGGCCGACCGCACGGGGGCCATGCTCGCCGGCACGCCCCGCGGGCTGGCGAACGCCCTCCTGAAGCTCGAGCGAGGCGCTGCGATGGTGCCGAGCCACCTGCCACCCCAGACCGCCCACCTTTGCATCGTCAACCCGTTGGCGGGAGTAGGGGGTTTCGTGGCCTCGCTGTTCCGAACCCATCCCCCTGTGGAGGATCGGGTCCGCAAGCTTCTCGCTCTCGAGGCCGGCCGGTGAACATGAGCTTGAAAGACTCGAGCGCGTTGGCCTCTCCGGATCGGGAGGAGCCTCGGCCTTGGCACGCGCTGCAAGCGTCCGAGGCCGCAAGGCTCCTCCTCGCGGAGCCGGAGGGGCTGTCGACGGAGGAGGCGCGGGCCCGACTTCGTCGGTACGGGCCTAACACGGTCGAAGCCGGCAAAGGTCCTTCCGTGTGGGCGCTGCTCTGGACGCAGATCAACAACCCGCTGGTCTGGGTCCTCATCGGCGCCGGCTTCCTGGCGATGGTCGCCGATCCTGCCGACGGACTCAAGAACGGGAGCGTGATCCTCGGCGTCGTGCTGGTGAACACCGTCGTCGGGTTCTTCCAGGAGTACAGGGCGAACAAGGCGATCGCCGCGCTCGCCGAGATGATCCCGGAGTTCGCCCAAGTGTGGCGAGACGGGAGGTTGCAGAGCGTCCCGGTCAAGGAGATCGTGCCGGGAGACCTGGTGCAGCTGGCGAGCGGCGACCGAGTTCCGGCCGATCTTCGGCTGGTCGCGTCATCCGGCCTGCTGATCGAGGAGGCGGCTCTGACCGGGGAGTCCGTACCCGTCGCGAAGACCGTGGAGCCGCTCGAGGAGGCCACATCGCTCGCCGACCGGACGAATATGGCCTACGGCGGAACTCTGGTGACCCAAGGCTCCGGCAAGGGCATCGTTGTCGCCACCGGCCGCCGAACGGAGTTGGGTCGGATCTCCGACATGATCGAGACTGCCACCGAGACCGAGACGCCGCTCACCGCGGCGCTTGCGGTCATCGGCAAGCGGATCGCGATCGGCATTCTGGCGGTGGCGGCCCTGATGTTCGTCGTCGGCGCCTGGCGGGCCGTTGCCACCACCGGAGTCGGCATCGTCGAGGCCCTGCGGGAGACGGCGATCTTTGCGATCGCCTTGGCGGTGGGAGCCATCCCCGAAGGACTGCCGGCCCTGGTCACCATCCTGCTGGCGGTAGGGGTGCAGCGCATGGCCCGCCAGAAGGCCATCGTTCGCAAGCTGCCGGCCGTCGAGACGCTCGGCAGCACGGACGTGATCTGCTCGGACAAGACGGGCACGCTCACCCGCAACGAGATGGCCGTGGTGAAGGCCCTCACTCCCGCCGGCGAGTACGACTTCGAGGGTCAGGGCTACCAGCCCGAAGGCAGAATCCTGGTTGCCGGCTCGCCGCTCGATGGCCCGCCCGCGGACCTTGCCGAGCTGCTGACCGCGTCGGCGCTGTGCAACGACGCGGCGATCCACGGGTCGGGGGACCGGCTCGAGGTCTCCGGCGACCCGACGGAGCTCGCTCTGGTGGCCGCGGCCCTGCGCGCGGGGCTCGACGTGGACCGCCTGAGGCGCGAGCTGCGCAAGGTCGCCGAGGTGCCCTTCGACTCGAAGCATCAGTACATGGCAACGCTCCACGCCGACCCGCTCGGCTCGAGGACGCTCTTCGTCAAGGGGGCTCCCGAGGCCCTGGCGGCCCGTTGCAGCCGCGATGCCAGCGGAGGTCCTGTGAACGTGGCGGAGATCGAGGCGGAGGCGTCCCGACTGGCGCGACAGGGCCTGAGGGTCTTGCTGGTCGCATCCAGGCCTTGGGATCGCGAGGATCTCGATCCCGAGGCGATCGAAGACCTGACCTTCCTCGGCCTGGTCGGCATGATCGACCCGCCTCGGCAGGAGGCGATCGAGGCCGTGCGAACGTGCCAGCAGGCCGGAATCCGCGTGAAGATGATCACGGGCGACCACCGCCTCACGGCCGAGGCGATCGGCCGCCAGATCGGCATAGCCGGGGAGGACGAGGCGGCCCTGACGGGCAGCCAGCTGGCGAGGATGTCCGACGAGGAGCTGGTGTCGGCCGCCGACCGCACCAACGTCTTCGCCCGCGTGGCGCCGGACCAGAAGCTCCGACTGGTGCGGGCGCTGCAGGCCAAGGGCCACGTCGTGGCGATGACCGGCGACGGGGTGAACGACGCCCCCGCCCTGAAGCAGGCTGACATCGGCCTGGCGATGGGGATCACCGGCACCTCGGTGAGCAAGGAGGCGGCAGACGTCGTCCTGACCGACGACAACTTCGCGACGATCGAGAGGATGGTCGCCGAAGGCCGCAGGGTCTTCGACAATCTGGTCAAGTCCCTCGTCTTCCTGCTGCCCACCAACCTCGGCCTGGCGCTGATCCTCACCGCAGCGGTCGCCTTCTTCCCGTTCGATCCGGTCACCAACACGCTGCTCCTGCCGATGCTGCCGACTCAGCTCCTATGGGTCAACATGGTGGCCTCGGTGGCGCTGGGCCTGCCTTTCGCCATGGAGGCGAAGGAGCCGGGCCTCATGGCCAGACCACCGAGGAGCAAGAGTGAGCCCCTGTTGAGCGGCTTCGTCCTGTACAGGACGGTGATGGTGGCCGTTCTCATCGCCCTCGGCGCGATCGCAACCTACCACTTCGGCTTCTGGTCGACGTACAAGGGGCCCGAAACGGAGCCGCTGGCCCTCGCCGAGGCGCGGACGATGGCCACCAACGCCGTTGTGTTCTTCCAGATCTTCTACATGCTGCAGTGCCGGTCGCTGACGCACCCTGTCTGGAAGATCGGTTGGTTCAGCAATCCGTGGGCGTGGGCCGGAATCGGCGTTCTGCTGGTTCTTCAGCTCGCCTTCGTCCACCTCCCGTGGATGAACGCGGTGTTCGGCACCGCTCCCCTGAGCCTGCAAGGATGGCTGCTGAGCGTTCTGGCGGGAGCGACCGTGTTGCCGATAGTCGGCATCGAGAAGGCGATCCGCCTCAGGCGGATGGCGGCGGCGGAGTCGGCCGTCTGATCACTCGTTAGGAGGAAACACCGGCTCGTTCGGTCTGGGCAGCCTCGCCTCGGCGGGAGGAAGCGGACCGAACGGCCGGTGCGGCTCGATCTGGTACCAGTAGGCCGTGGAGCTGTAGTCGTTGGAGAGCTTGTTCGACGACCCGTGCTCGATGCTCACGCGGATGCTCTTGCGGAAACGGATCGGGTCCTCGATGTGGAACCGGTACATGGAGTTCTTGCCCTTCCACGGCCAGTCGGGCGTGCCCGAGTACAGGGTGATCCCGTGGTACGGCGCCGAATAGACCGTTCTCGGACCGAACGCGGTGCAGAAGTAGTCCTCCGTCCCTGTGCCGTGCATTCGGGGCGGCCACGGCTCGCCGTCGATGACGACCATGTCGTCTCCCTCGCCGTACCAGTCGTTGCCTTGTCGCTGGAAGCAGTCCACGTTGAGGTTGCACCCGACGTAGATGCCCGAGCCCTCCGCCTCCAGGATGACGTAGTTGTCCCGATCGGACAGGTTCGGTCTCTGGGCCCACACGCGCGCGACGTTGTCCGGTCCCAGCCTCTCCCGCAGCCAGCCCTCCGTGCAGGCCTCCCGTCGCCACTGGGCGTGGAAGCGGGCGACGCCCTCCGGGTGCGCTCGGTCGTACGTCTCGTAGTCGATGTAGAAGTAGAGGTTCATCGGCTGGTCCCAGTCGTTCTCCACCTCGATTCGGGCTTGGTCGAAGGGCATCGGGAACCAGCAATTGAACCCGCGCCCGTCCTCGGGGCTCATCTGGAGAGGCAGGGACACGAAGTTGCGCATCTCGCAGTGGCCCATCCCGAAGAAGTCGCCGATGGGGGCCTCCACGCTCGGCTTCGTTTCGCCATCCCAGTACATCCGTAGGACCGTGGTGCGGAGCTGCTCCTTGGCCCCGCCCAGGGTCATCCAGATGTGCTTCACGCATCCGGGCCGGCTCTCGTTCAGCAACGTTCGTCTCTCGCGCGGCTGGATCGTCCACCAGTCGTTGTTGCAGCCGGAGGGGTCGTAGGACGACGCGCGGCGGGACTCGTAGTCGCGCAGGTAGGGAAGTTGGGCCAAGGTCGAGCGTCCGATCATCTCGGCCCGATTCTACGCCGGTCTCCGCCGGAGGGGAAGGAGGAGCTATAATCCGTGTCGCCTCCTCGCCCTTCCATGCGTCTCAAGCGGGTCCGCATCTTCGGTTTCAAAACGTTCGCCGACCGGACGGACATCGATCTCTCGGGAGATCTGATCGCGATCGTCGGGCCGAACGGCTCGGGCAAGTCCAACCTGGTGGACGCGATTCTGTGGGGCTTGGGCGAGGGAAGCGCCAGGCAGCTGCGGGCGCAGTCCAGCCAGGACGTCATTTTCAACGGCTCGTCCAAGCGCAAGCCCGTCGGCTATTGCGAGGTGACGTTGCTGTTCGACAATGAGGACGGCGCGCTCCCCATTCCGACGCCCGAAGTGGCCGTGACGCGCCGGCTGAATCGGGCCGGCCAGTCCGACTACCTCATCAACCGGCAGCCGTGCCGCCTCAAGGACGTCCTGGACCTGTTCGCCGACAGCGGACTGGGTCGCGCCGGCTACGCGATCGTCGGCCAGAAGGAGGTCGATCAGGCTCTCGCGGCGTCGGCCGAGGAGCGCCGGGCGTGGGTGGACGAGGCAGCGGGCGTCCAGCGGTACCGATCCAGGAAGAACGACTCGCTGCGTCGGCTGGCGGCCGCTCAGGAGCACCTGACCCGCACGAAGGACATCCTCGGCGAGATCGAGGCGCAGCGCGAGCCGCTGCGGGCGGAGGCGGAAACCGCCCGCCGCTACAAAGCCGTGTTGGACACTCTCCGCCGCGTGGAGTGCGGACTGCTGGCGCGCGAGCTCGCCGCCGCGACGAGCGAGATCCAAGCCTTGGAGACCGTATTGTCCCGTGCGCTCGGGCTCGCCGAATCCGAGGCGCTTCGGGCCGACCACCTGGACCTGGAGGCGCAGGCTCTGGGGGAGCAGTTGGCCGACTTGGAGAGTCAGCTCGACGCCTGCCGGAGCCAGGTGCAGTCTGCGCTGACGGCCGCGGAGCGCGCGGACGGGGCCATTCGCCTCTGCGATCAGCGCCTGGCGAGCCTGGAGGAGCTGCGGGCGAGCCTGGAGCAAGAGTCCTCGGCGGGAGACAGCCGGGTGCGGGAGGCGGAGGAGGAGCTCCGATCCGCCCAAGAGGCTCTCGATCGCGAGGTCGCGGCGTTGGAGCGTCTGCAGACCGAGGTCTCAGGCGTGGATCGCGAGGCGCAGGCCCTGGCGGAAGAGCTTCGGAGGCTGGAGGAGGAGCTGGAGCAGGGTCGGCGGGCGAACACCGAGCGGGCCAAGGCTCAGGCGGCGCTGGATCACCGGAAGGCGCGCATCAGGGAGCTGCGGCGTGAGCTCGAGGGAATCGATCGGACGCTCCCCGATGTTCGTTCCGCCGTGCAGGAGGCTCGGGCCTCGTACGACGCCCTGCTCGAGGCCGCCAAGGGATGGGAACGCGAGATCCAAGGCCTGAGGTCCGAGATGGCCAAGCTGGCCAAGGGCGAGGAGGAGGAGTCGGTCGCCATCCGGAAGCTCTTGGCCGAGCAGGCCGCGCTGGAGGGTCGTCGGCGAGGCATCGAGTCTACCATCGAAAGCCACGAGGGGCTGCAGCAGGGCGCCAGAGCCGTCCTTGCCGCCGCGGAGACGGGTCGCCTGCCGAACGTCTATCGGCCGGTCGGCGAGGTTCTGGAGGTTGAGAAGAGACACGCCACGGCGATCGACACCGCACTCGGGGGCGCGGCGAACGATCTGATCGCCCCCTCTGAGACCGAAGCGAAGAGCGCGATCGAGTGGCTGAAGGCCAACCGAGCCGGCCGCGCGACGTTCCAGCCTCTGACGCTCCTGCGTCCTCCCGCGGTGTCGGAGGAGTTGCGCCGCTTGGCGAACCAACCGGGCGTCGTCGGACGGGCATCCGACTTGGTGCGCTGCGACCCGAGCTTCAGGCCGGTCGCGGACTCCCTGCTGGGCAGGATCCTCGTCGTCGAAACCCTCGACGACGCGCTCAGGCTCGCGCGGACGGGTGGCTGGGCCAGACTCGTCACCTTGGATGGCGAGGTTGTGCACGCCAGCGGGGCCGTCACCGGCGGCGTCGCGGCTCGAAGCGCCTTCGGAATGGTGCAGCGAAAGGCGGAGCTGGCTGAGACCGTGCGTGCCATCGAGGACATCGGCAAGCGGGTGGCCGCGCGCCGAGCGGCCGCCGAGAAGCTTGGGAGGCAAGCCGAGCAAATCCGAGCCACGATCGGATCGATCCAGCGACAGATCGCGGAGAGCCAGTCCGACCGCGAAGAGGCCAAGCAGTGGCTTGACCGTCTGTCCTCGGAGCTGCACTCCGCAGAGAGGGAGAGAGAAAGGCTGCACCGGGAGCTGGAGGCTCTCTCCTCGGCCTCGGACCGGCTTCCGGATGCGGTCGACGTGGCCGGCCTGGAGGCAAGGCGCGACGAGCTGGTGCGAAGCCTCGCCGCGAAGTCGGCGGACGCGGAGGCCACGCAGAGGCTCCTTCGAGAGGCGGAACAGAGGATTGAGGAGGCCAAGGTGCGGCACCATGCCGCAGAGCGCAGGCTCCGGTCTCTCACGGAGGGCCAGACGAGCCGGCAGAAGCGGTTGGCGGCGATCGAACCTGAGAGGACCCGGATGCTCGCCGAGCGTGAGGAGGCTGTCCGGCGAAAGGAGCAGGCGGAGCACGATCGGTTGCGGGCCTCTGAACGGCTGGAGGAGGGCTTGGCGGGGAGGGAGAGCCTGCTCGCCAAAAGGTCGGAGTTGCTCTATGAGGCGCGGGCGGCGCGACAGGGCGCCCAAGCCAGCGCCGAGGGCGCGCACCAAGCCGAGCTCTCGCGGGCCAGATGGGAGGGCAAGCGGGCGGCCGCCCTGCAGAGGCTGATCGAAGACTACAACATGACCGAGGAGGAGGCTCTCCGCCTTGCGGAGGCGGTGGAAGTGCCGGAGGATGCCCCGGCCGTCGTCTCACGGCTACGGCGGGAGGTCCGGGCCATGGGCGACGTCAACCTGGGCGCCATCGAGGCCTACGAGCGCCTAACGGCGCGTGCGGAGGAGCTCGGGGCGCAGGTCGAGGACATCGAGGAGGGGATCCGTCAGGTCGAGGCGGGCATCCGGGAGCTGGACCGGCTGACGCAGGACCGCTTCGCCGCCACGTTCGAGCGGCTGGAAGCCGCCTTCGCGGAGACCTTCGCCAAGCTTTTCGGTGGCGGGGAAGGGTGCCTGAGGCTCACCAGCCCGGGCAACCTCTTGGAGACGGGGATCGACATCGAGGTGACCCTGCCCGGCAAGAAGCGGCAGCGGCTGGAGCTGCTTTCGGGCGGCGAAAGAGCGCTCTGCGCGGCCGCGTTTCTCTTCGCCCTGCTCAAGGTGAAGCCCAGTCCGATCGTGATCCTCGATGAGATCGACGCGCCTTTGGACGGTCGAAACGTGGAGCGCTTCATCGACCTGCTGCAGGAAATGCGCTCCCACACGCAGTTCATCCTGATCACCCACAACCACGTGACGATCCTCGCCGCCGACAACTGGATCGGCGTGACGATGCAGGGAAGAGACGGGGTGTCGACCATCGTCCCCGTGAACGTGGCCGAACTCGCCGCCGAGGAAGGCGCTCCCACGGGCGAGGGCTGAGCTATCCTCTGAACATGGTAGCGGCTCTCGCGGTCCTCGTCCTCGCGGGGGAGTTGCTCCCCGACCCGGGATTCGAGCAGGATGCGCAGTGGCGGCCCTTTGGCTCGGGCTTCGTGTTCGATGCGGCTCTCCGCCAGGAGGGGGCAAGGTCCATCCGGTGTGAGAACGAAACCGAGTCGGAGGTGCGGGGAGCGTTCTGCACCGTCCAGCTGGACCAGCATGCGGCCGCGCCGATCGTCCTCTCCGGCTGGAGCAGAGCCGAGGGGATCTCCGGGGCGAAGGACCCCGACTACAGCCTGTACGTGGACGCGCTGCACCAGGATGGAACTCCGCTGTGGGGCACGAACGTTCCGTTCGACGTCGGCACCCACGATTGGCAGAAGCGCAAGGTCGTGCTTACCCCGACCAAGCCGTTGCGATCGATCACCGTCTACGCCCTGTTCCGGCGCCACCGCGGCCGGGCGTGGTTCGACGGCTTCAGCGCGAGGCAGCTGGACCAAGGGGACGTGTTCGACTTCCTGCCCGGGATCGTTCGCTGGCCCTCCAAGGAGCGGGCGGTCGCCCGGCTGTCCGGAGGCGGGTTCTCCCTGGGATGGAGCGCCAAAGGCTCGATCGTTGAAGCGAACGGCAGGCAGGTCGTCCGGCCTGGCGGACTCTACATTCGGCCGCGGGACGGATCCGACGGGGCGGTGGTCCCGCTGGCGGGGGGCGCTCGCCGCGTGGGTTCCTCTATCCGCATCGAAGGGGCCAATGCCGGGGGCGGCGTCCGCGCTTCCGCGGTGCTGCGTGCCTCAGCGATCGGTTGGTCGGGCGCCGTGAGCCTGGCGTGCCGCTCGAACGAACGCTTGCCGGCGACCGTCTACTTTCTGCTTCCTCTGTCCCAGAAGGACGGCGTCTGGTGGGACGATCCGAGGTCTTCCCGAGACCTTCGCGGAGCCAGGGAGCCCGGCAACTGCGTTGCGGTGCCGTACGGCGCGAACGGATTGCTCAGTCGCTATCCCTACGGCTGTGTGCAGACCGGCTCCACCACGACGGTGTTGGCGGAGGGGTTCACAGAGCCGGTGGTGCACCGGGTGTTCGCCAATCGCGACGAGGGATGCATCGCCTTGGCTTGGGATGTCGTGCTGGGCGGCGGCCGGCCGAAAGTCGTCCTCGCCTGGAACTTCGCTCGCCTGCAAGGCGATGGAGGCGCTTGGGGCTTCCGCGGAGCCACCGAGTGGTTCTACCGAATCCATCCCGAGCTGACGGAGCGGAGGCTTTCGAGACACGGGCTCTGGATGCCTTTCAAGGATCCCGCACTGGTTCAGGGGGTGCAGGACTTCGGGGTGGCGTTCCACGAGGGCGACAACTCCGTCGCCTCCGACGACAGCCTCGGTATCCTCAGCTTCCGCTACACCGAGCCGATGACCTTCTGGATGCCGATGGCGTCGGAGGCCCCGAGAACCTACGATTGGGCACTGGAGACGCTCCAAGCCCTGGCACAAGGGGGCTCCAGCCTGAGGGACCAAGCCCGGGCCGCTCTGAGGTGCGCAACCCGCGCGAAGGACGGGACTCTGAATCTCCAGTTCCGCGAGGAGCCGTGGTGCAACGGTGCGGTGTTCGTTCTGAACCCCAGTCCCAGCCTCGGTGGCGGCCCCGACGAGCCCACCAAAGCCTGGCTGAATTACAACCCGGTGGACGCCGACCGGTGGCATCCCGTGCCGAAGGCCGGAGACACGGGGCTGGACGGGCAATATCTGGACTCCCTCGAAGGGTGGTCGGAGGTGCTGAACTACTCCAGCGAACACCTGCGCCTCTCTCCCTACGCTCCGACTTTCGACGCGGACGGCCTTGCCGCGCTGCCGCAGTGGTTCCAGAGCTACGAGTTCGCGGAGTTCGTGGCCAAGGACCTGCGCCGCCGCGGGTACTACCTGTTCGCCAATGCGGTTCCCATCTCCCATCCGCTCTTCTGCCGGGTGCTCGACGTGATGGGGATCGAGACGGACTGGGCGCCGAGCGGCCGCTTCCAGCCGGATCCGGATGCCGACCTTCTGTACCGACGGGTGTTCGCAGCGAGGAAGCCGTATCTCTTGTTGCTGAACACGGACTTCGATCGCTTCCATCCGGAGTGGATGGAGCGTTATGTGGAGCGCGCCGCCTTCTACGGAATGTTCCCCAGCATGTTCAGCCCCGACGCGGCCACGCGCGTCTACTGGGACCGGCCGGACTTGGTCGAGCGCGACCGCGCCCTCTTCCGAGACCGAATGCCGAAGATCGTGAAGCTCTCGGAGGCGGGCTGGCAACCGGTGACGCATGCTTCCGCAAGCGACCCTGCCGTCTGGCTGGAGCGGTTTGGCACCCGGTTTCTCACGGTTCTGAACTCCACGGGGTCGGAGAGGGAAGTGCGGATTCGCCTGGAGTCACGGGGCTTTCCAAGCAGGCCGAGGTGGTTCACCGATCTGCTCCGTGGCGGACGGTTCCCAGTCGTCTGGAGCGGCTCCGCTGGATCGGTGACGCTCCGGCTCAAGCCCGAGCAGGTCATGGCGTTGGAGGCGAGCGCGCGGTGAGACAGCCTGAGACCCTCAGGGAGCGACTGGCGGTCGTCCGCGAGAGGATCGCGAGGGCGGCCGAATCGGTCGGTCGAAAGCCGGAAGAGGTCTCGCTCATCGCCGTGACCAAGACCGTGGCGCCGGAGCGAATTCTCGAGGCCTACGAGGCCGGTCAGCGCGTCTTCGGCGAGAGTCGCGTGCAGGAGGCCGCTCCAAAGATCGCGGGTCTGCCGTCGGACATCGAGTGGCACTTCATCGGAAAGCTGCAGTCGAACAAGGTTCGCAAGGCGGCCGGGCTGTTCCGCGTGATCCACACGCTGGAGTCGTCGAGCCAGCTGAAGGAGTTCGAGAAGCTGGCTGCGCCGGTGGACTCGCTGATCGAGGTGAATCTTGCGCATGAATCGCAAAAATCCGGAGTTCTGCCGGAAAGCCTTGACGAATTTTGGCAGCTGGCCTCACAATGCAAGGGTGTTCGTGTCCGGGGACTGATGACCATCGGGCCGAACCTCGGGGACCCGGAGGCCATGCGCCCGTTCTTCAGGGAGCTGCGGCGGCTTGGGGACCGGTTCGGTTGCGAATGGCTCAGCATGGGCATGAGCGCGGACTTCGACGTGGCGATCCAGGAGGGAGCGACCCACGTCCGAGTGGGGTCGGCTCTGTTCGGGGAACGCCCCGGCTGAGAGTCGGAACAGGAGGATCGGAAATCATGGAAGATACGGATGCCATCCAAGAGCGCCCGGGACTGTTTCAGCGTCTCTTCGGCGGAGGCCGCGGCCAGTTTGAGTTGGACCCCGACGAGGAGGCTGCAACCCTCTCTCCCACGACGATGCGGCCCGTCTACCGCTACAACGTGACGGTGCGCCGACAGGTCTTCTGCTTCGAGGACGCGCTGGCTGCGGCCAACGGTCTGAAGCGCGGGGAGCAGCAGATTTTGAACCTCACCGGTACCGACCCCGTTCTGCGGCAGAAGATCGTGGACTTCATGGCCGGCGTGAACTACGCCCAAGAGGGGACTTGGGAGGAGATCGGCGAGCACATCTACCTCGTCGTGCCGCCGACCGCCTACGTTGAGATCGCGCCGTCCACCGGTCGGCCCCAGCCGCTTCGGAACTGAGCCTGTTCGGTGCGCCCCGGCCTGGGGCCGGGGCGCACATCGCTCTCTATCCGTAGAGGGGTCCGTACAGCGCGCAGGCCCTGTAGTCGGCTCCCTGAGGGTCCAGCGCGCCGAACCTCGACCAGACGGCCGGTCGAAACAGAGCCGTCTCCTCCACGTTGTGCATGTCCACCGGGATGCGCAGCATGGAGGCCATCGTGATCAGGTCGGCTCCCACGTGTCCGTGGCAGATGGAGCCGTGGTTCGCTCCCCAGTTCGCCATGACCGTGTAGACGTCGCGGAACGGCCCCGATCCCGTGGTCCTCGGGACGAACCAGGTCGTCGGCCAGGTCGGGTCCGTGCGCGCATCGAGGCGGGCGTGGATCTCTTGCGGAAGCTCCACCACCCAGCCCTCGGCGATCTGCAGGACCGGCCCCAAGCCGGCGACGAGGTTCAGCCGAGACATCGTGACGGGCATCGGCGCCTTGGTCTGAAAGTCGGTGGAGAACCCGCCGCCCCGGAAGTAGCCCAGGTTGGCCGGGCACCACAAGGTGGCCTCCAGGCATCGCGCCGCCTCTTCCTCCTCGACCTCCCACCACGGCTTGACCGTCGGTTGGCCGTCCTTGGATTGCTCTCCGGTCCAATCCAAGGCCGAGGGTCCGCTGTTGATGAGGTGGATGAACCCCTGCTCGGCTAGGCCCGTGGGCCGGACGCCGGTGACCCGCTGGACCGCGTCCGGAGACCAGTAGGTTCGGACATCGGAGAAGAGCTGCGCCGAGCCGGTCAGAAGGTGGCCGAACAGCATCCCGACGCCGTTCAGCGCGTCGTTCTCCGTCGCAACGATGTACGGCTGACGGAGGCCGGACCAGTCGAAGGATGTGTTCAGGATCGCCTCGAAGAAGTCGCCGTTCGGCAGGTGGTCGGTCCACTGCCTCTGACCCTGGAACCCGCCGGCGATCGCGTTGTGCCCCTCGGCCTCCTCCGGGTAGCCGAGCTCCGCCAGCCGAGGGTTGCCGACCATCAGGTCGCGCATCACGAGCGCGCAGCGAACGGTGAACTCCCAGTCCGCCTGCTTCTGTTCGGCGGAGCGGCGCTTCTCGGGCGGGTTCGGGTCTTGACCCTCCTTGCACCACCGTCGGACCCACTCCATGGCTTTGGCGAACTCCTCTGGGTCGTAGATGCCACGCTCGATCCGCCGGACGAACTCGACCATGTCGACCGTCATCACGCGCATGCCCAGGTAGCGCTGGAAGAAGTCATGGTCGACGAGCGAGCCGGCGATGCCCATGGACACGCCCCCGGCAGACAGGTAGTTCGTGCCGCGCATCGTCGCAACGGCGATGGCGGCCCTCCCGAACCGCAGGACCTTCTGTGCGACGTCCTCCGGGATCGACGTGTCGCCCGCGTCCTGCACGTCCCTACCGTAGATCCCGAAGGCGGGCAGGCCCTTCTGCGCGTGGGCGGCCAGAACGGCGGCGAGGTACACGGCCCCGGGCCGCTCGGTGCCGTTGAAGCCCCAGACAGCCTTGGGGCGGATCGGATCCGTGTCCATGGTCTCGCTGCCGTAGCACCAGCAGGGGGTCACGGTCAGCGTCGCGCCGACTCCCTCCTTGGCGAACAGGGCGTCGCACTCTGCCGCCTCGGCGAGGCCGCCGATGCACTTGGGGAACACCACGCACTCGACCGGAAGACCGCAGGAGTGCCGGAGGTTCCTCGAGAGGAGGTCCGCGGCCGATCGGGCCATCGCGAGCACCGGGGCCTCCAGCGACTCGCGCACTCCGCCGTACCGGCCGTCGATGACTGGCCGGATTCCGATCTTCGGCAAGGGGGTTCGCAGCCGGTTCTCCGGCGACCGCTTGGGAAACGTTCCTGGCTGGACCATAGCGCCCCGGTTTTACCCCTCGGGCGCGTGCGGAAAGAAGAAGAGCCGCCGGATCTCCGAGGCGATCCGGCGACTCCAGACCGAGCCGAGGCGGCTCAGCGGTCGGCGAGGGCCGCGATGCCCGGAAGGACCCTGCCCTCCAGGAACTCGAGGCTCGCTCCTCCCCCTGTGCTCACGTGGCTCACCTTTTCAGCCACGCCGAACTTCTCGGCGGCCGCAGCGGAGTCGCCTCCGCCGACCACCGTCGTGCCCGCGCACTCGGCCATGGCCTGAGCAAGCGCCTTGGTGCCCTCGGCGAACGGCTCCATCTCGAACACGCCCATCGGGCCGTTCCAAACCACGGTGCCCGCGGAGCGAACCGCTCCGGCGAAGGCCTCGATCGTCTTGGGACCGATGTCCACGCCGATCCAGCCGTCCGGAATGGCGTCCGCCGGGACAACCTTCGTTTGAGCCTGCGGATCGAGCTTGTCCGCGATCAGCACGTCCACCGGCAGAAGCACCTTGTCGCCGTGGTTCTCGATCACGGTCTTGGCGAACTCGATGTTGCCCTCGTCGAGCAGCGAGGCCCCGATGCCGTACCCCTTGGCCTTGAGGAAGGTGAACGCCATGCCGCCGCCGATCACCAGCTTGTCGACCTTCGGCATCAGGTTCTCGATGACGCCGATCTTGTCCTTCACCTTCGCGCCGCCGAGCACCGCCACGAAGGGGCGCTTCGGGTCCTCGACCGCCTTGCCGAGGTAGTCCAGCTCCTTCTCGATGAGGAAGCCGGCAACCCCGGGCAGGATCCGGGCGATGCCCTCCGTGGAGGCGTGGGCTCGGTGGGCGGTCCCGAACGCATCGTTGACGTAGACGTCGGCGAGCTTGGCCAGCTTCGCCGCGAATTCGGGATCGTTTTTCTCCTCCTCGGGATGGAAGCGGACGTTCTCCAGCAGGACCACCTGCCCGGGCTGCAGCTTGGCGCAGGCGGCCTCCACCTCGGGTCCAACGCAGTCGGGAAGGAGCTCCACGGGCCTTCCGAGAAGCTCGCTCAGCCGCTTGGCGACCGGCGCGAGCGTGAACTCGGGCGTCACGCCCTTGGGTCGGCCGAGGTGGCTCGCCAGGATCGCGCTGCCGCCCTGCTCCAGGATGTGCTGGATCGTGGGCAGCGCCGCACGGATCCGGCGGTCGTCCGTGATGGCGCCGTCCTTGAGGGGAACGTTGAAGTCGCACCGAACGAAGGCCCTCTTGCCCTTCAGATCGATGTCCTTGACGGTCTTCTTGTTGAAGCTCATACCGACACCTGCCTGGGTTCAGGTTACCCGTGCGCGCGGGGCCGTTGCTTCGCTGCGGAAAGGTGGAGCCGAGTCCCAGCCCCATAGCCCGGTCCCATCAATCCCGCTGGCCGGATCTCGAAGATGCTTAGGCAGAGAAGCTCAGGGGCCTTAGAACGTGAGTTTTTCGGGCAAGTTGACCCCGCTCCCCTCCACCGCTCCCGAGGCCGTGCGCCCAAAATGCTAGTCGTCCCTGACGGAGGAACCAACCATGGCCAAGCAACACCGATTCGAGACCCTCGCCCTCCACGCCGGACAGGGCGTCGACCCGACGACCAAGTCCCGGGCGGTGCCGATCTACCAGACGACGAGCTACGTCTTCGACGACTCCTCGCACGCCGCGCGGCTGTTCGCGCTGCAGGAGTTCGGAAACATCTACACCCGCATCATGAACCCGACCACGGACGTCTTCGAGAGGCGGGTCGCGGCCCTCGAGGGCGGAACGGGCGCGCTCGCCACGGCCAGCGGCCAGGCCGCCGAGCTGCTCGCCCTCACGACCATCGCCGAGGCCGGGGACGAGATCGTTTCCAGCAGCTCCCTGTACGGCGGCACCTACAACCTGTTCCACTACACGTTTCCCAAGCTCGGCATCGAGGTCCGGTTCGTGGATCCATCGGACCCGTCGAACTTCGAGAGGGCGATCACCCCGAAGACCAAGGCGATCTACGGAGAGACCCTCGGAAACCCCAAGCTCGATACGTTCCCGTTCGAGGAGGTGTCGGCGATCGCCAGGAGGCACGGCATCCCGTTGGTGATCGACAACACGGTGCCCAGCCCGTTCCTGGCGAATCCCCTGAAGCTCGGCGCGAACATCGTGGTGCACAGCGCGACGAAGTTCATCGGCGGCCACGGCACTTCGATCGGTGGGATCATCGTCGACGGCGGCAACTTCGACTGGGGCAACGGCAAGTTCCCGAACTTCACCGAACCCGATCCCAGCTACCACGGCCTGAAGTTCTGGGAGACCTTCGGGGACTTCCCGGGCCTGGGGAACGTCGCCTTCATCATCAAGGCGCGCGTGCAGGGCCTGCGGGATTTGGGCGTCTCGGTCAGCCCGTTCAACTCGTTCCTCTTCCTGCAGGGCCTCGAGACCCTGCCGCTGCGCATGGAGCGCCACTCCACGAACGCTCAGCGCGTCGCCGAGTTCTTGTCCGGGCACCCGAACGTGGCTTGGGTGAACTACCCCGGCCTCCCGACGCACGCCGACCACGACAGGGCCAAGTCGGTGTTCCACCGCGGCCTCTTCGGTGCGATCATCGGCTTCGGCATCCGCGGCGGCTACGACGCGGCGGTGCGGTTCATCGACCGTCTCGAGCTGTTCTCCCACTTGGCCAACATCGGAGACGCCAAGAGCCTGGTGATCCATCCGGCCAGCACGACGCACCAGCAGCTGACCGCAGAGGAGCAGCTGTCCGCCGGAGTCACGCCGGATTTCATCCGGCTGTCCATCGGCCTGGAGTCCATCGAGGACATTCTCGAGGATCTGGACCAGGCGCTCCGCGCTTCCGCCTGAGGCTCAGCGGTCGGCGCGCAGGTCGGAGCCCAGCACTCCGCCCGGCGTGAGGTTGATGTCGGGGCAGTCCTCTGCGGAGGGGGTCTGCCCCGAGGCTCTCAGCCACCGCGCGTGTCCGTCCGCGAACAGGTGGTTCCGGCCACCGTTCCAGCGGTCCGGCCCCGGGCGCAACCCCGGTTGCAGGGTGCCCCAGAAACCCACCCTCGGCCCGCCGCCCGTGTCGTGCGAGTTGAACCACTCCGTCACAAGGCTCTTGGAGGACGGCGAGGCCACCGACGAGCCGAACTGGGTGATGGGCGACGCCAGAGGGCCGGGATCGGAGAGGGAGGCGACCAAGTTCCGAATGCGCGCCTGGTCCACCTGTTCGGGAGTCAGGTAGAAGGCGGCGCTGTAGGCGTACGAGGTTGCGTCGTACTGGCCCGGGGAGATCGGGTCGGACGGGCAGACGAACGGATTGGCGCTGGGACGGGTGGCGGAGTCGAAGCCGGCGCCGCGCCGGTGACCGGTGTTCACGTACGGCAAGATCGGCCAACGCCAGCGCCTCCCGACCCACAAATAAGGGTCTCCCGTGTTGGGGAACGCGTCGTCGTGGTCCGCCCCATAGAGCAGGAACGCCGCCCCGAGCTGCTTTACGTTCGAGAGGCACACGGTCCTTCTCGCGGATTCCTTGGCCATGGCGAACACCGGGAAGAGCAGAGCGGCGAGCACCGCGATGATCGCCACCACGACGAGCAGCTCCAGGAGCGTGAAAGCCCGATTCCTAGGCAGAGAGAACGAGTGCGATCGCCGGATCATCCTGCGGGACCCCTGAGATCAGCGACAACGCCGTCTGCGGGCCGACGCTGGCGACCGCTTCCTCGATTTTGGCGCAGTCCGGGTCGTTTGCGCTCCGGTATCGAAAGGCGGCGAGGGCTCCTCGCGCGAGACTGCGGGGCTCCACGCCCTGCTCGAGGCAAAGCCGGATGGCGCCGAAGAAGCGCTCGTCCGCGCCGAGCTTGCGGATCGGGTTCGCCGCGACCCGAGCGACCGTGTCGTGGAGCGGCCGGTTGGAGAACCGTTCGAGCAGGTCCCGCACGTGGACGGACAGCCCCTCCCGGTCGAGCCCGTAGCGGCGATGGATCGCCTCCGCCGACTCCTGCATCGCGCCCTCGACCACGGGCCGGATCGCGGCATCCTCGACCGCGCTCCAGATCGTCTCGTGGCCCCGTTCGGCTCCCAAGTAGGCGGCGCAGGCGTGCCCAGCGTTGTGGACGAACAGCTTGCGCGCCATGTAACCCTCGAAGGGGCTCGCGGGTCGAAGCGTGGGCAGCCGCGGGACGGGGCCTAGAAATCCTCGCTCATCCACCGGAAGCTCGTCGTAAGGCTCTGCAACCACCAGCAGCGGGTGCTCCCCCTCCTTGGGGCTCCGAAACGGCACCATCCGACCGATGCTGCTCTCAACCCATCCGAGGCGGCCGCCCACGTCCCCCAGACCGGCGCCGTCGAGAGCGGAGCGCATCGCCTCCGCGGCGTTCCACAGGTTCTCGGCCAGGAGGACGTCGAGCGGCCTCACGCGGCGCCGCGCTCCCTCTCCAAAGACCTGAGCGAGCTCCCGAACCCGCGCCGGACCGACCGCGGTGGCAGCCAGGTCCGCAGTCGCCAGTTCGTCCAACACGGAGCCGCGGTCCTCGATGCCCACGCAGCGGACCGGCCCAACCCAGACGGTGCGGTCGGAGCGGTTGTCCACGAGCCGCACCGGATAGGTGGGATGCCTGCGGATGGTCTGCACCAGGCTTGGGTTGGCCTCTACGAAGACCACCTCCCACGCAGCGTCGTGGAACAGTTGGCCGAGAAACCCCCGGCCGATGTTCCCCGCGCCGAAGATCACGATCTTCAATCCGAGAGCCTCCGTTCGGATGCCGGCCAGCTCTCGGCTCGCCCGACCAGCTCGCTC
>CALGMO010000063.1 GCA_937961665.1 uncultured Fimbriimonadaceae bacterium | reverse complement strand
CCGTGGGGCTCCGGCCTCCACGGGAAGCATCGGTTGGGGATTGGACGAGCGAGACTGTCAGGAAGACCGGGTTCCGTCCCGAACGACCCAGACGTGGTAGGCCACCTCGGGCCCCACGCTGAGCTTCTCGCCACCCCGCTCCAAGTGGTAGATGGAGTCCACGCTGCCCTTGGACGAGAGCAGCAGCGCCGCGCCGGGCACCAGGCCGATGGTCCGCAGGTGCTGCAGGAACTCGGCTCTCTCGTCGGTGATGCGGGTGACGGTCAGCGGTGCGCCGATCTCCGCCTCGGCCAGCGGCGTGTCCCCGAGGTCTCTGTCCACCTCGACCGGGTTCCCGTGGGGGCAGGTCGCCGGCTGGCCGCACTTCCGCCAGATCATGTCGATCTGCTCGTCGGACAGGTGGTGCTCCAGGCGGCAGGCGATCTCGTGCACCTCGTGCCAATCCAAGTGGAGGCTCTGCTGAAGGAAGTTCTCCAGCACTCGGTGCGCGCGCACCAGCCTCTTGGCGAGCTCGCGGCCCTTCTCGGTGAGCGTCAGACCCTGGTAAGGCAGGTGGACGACGTAGCCGAGATCGTGCAAGCGCTTGATCATCGTCGTGGCCGAGCCGGGGGAGACCCCCATGTAGTTGGCCACCTCGCCGGTGGTGACGCGGTGCACGTCCTCGTGGAGACGGTAGATGCCCTCGACGTATTCCTCGATGCTCTGCGTCTCGGCGCGGAGGGTCGCCCCCTTCTGATCGTTGCCCGGCCGGCAGGCCGCCGGGACGCGGAGGGAGGAGTGGCGACGCAACATCAGGCGGATTATACTGAGGCGTCCATCCGTCCAACGGGGACGTTGGGTCCTTCCAAACACGGTGTCGGCTTGAGGGTAGCTGTCGTCGGAGCGAGAATCTCGGGGCTCGCCGCCGCGCGTGCGCTCGCCGAGGCGGGCGCGCTTCCGGTGGTGTTCGAGGCGTCCGATCGGGTCGGCGGCCGCCTGGCCACCTGGCGCGCCGAGCAGGGTCTCGTGTTCGACATGGGGGCCACCCTGCTCGCCCCGACGGGGGAGGAGTTCCGGGGCCTTCTGGAGGGTCTGCCGGAAGGGCGGCGTCCGGAACGCATCGGCAAGTGGATCGTGCCGCACGAGGGCCTGCGCGTCCTGCCGGGCGACTCCGCCCGCAACGCGACGCCCCGCTACGCTTTTCCACAGGGCAACCACGCGCTGGCCGAGTGGCTCGCCGACGGCTTGGACGTTCGCCTCCACGCGGCGGTGCAATGGCTGGACCGCCTGAAGGGCGGGGTCGGCGTGCGCGGGGATCGGTTCGACGCGGCGGTTCTGGCCGTGCCGGGCCCGCAGGCGCTGGAGCTTCTGGAGACGATGGGCGAGCGGCGACCGATCCGTCCGGACGGCTACCGCTCCTGCCTCTCCGTCGCGCTGGGCTATCCGATGGACGCCCCGGACCTGCCGTGGTTCGCGCTGATCGACCCGGACCAGCGGCACCCGCTGGGCTGGCTGAGCCTCGAGTCGCGGAAGGTTCCGGGCCGGGCGCCGGCGGGTTGGGCCGCGATCGTCGCCCAGCTGAGCGCCCGGGCCTCCGCCGACTGGTTCGAGCTGCAGGACGACGCGATCGTGGAGCGCGCCGCCGGCTTCGTGGGCAGGCTGTTCGGTCGCGGTTGGGACGCCCCGGCGGTCGCGCGGGTGGTGCGATGGAAGCACAGCCAACCGGAGCTTTCCGCGATGTTCGAGTCGGTCAACCGGCCGGGCGGCACGGTGGTGGTCGCGGGGGACGGGGTCACCAAGGGCCGGGTGGAGTACGCTTACGAGTCGGGAAGGAGGGCCGCCGCCCTCCTGCTCGAAGGATGGGAAGGCCATGGCGGATGAGACGCGTGCGTTGAGGGTGGTGGTGGCCGGCGCGGCCGGCCGCATGGGAACGACGACCGTGCAGGCGTTGGCGCTCGATCCGGACTTCGAGATCGTGTGCGCCGTGGATCGGGCGCGCGTGGGCGAGTCGCTGCGGGCGGTGGCGGGCCCCAAGGCTCCCGACATCCCGATCCGGGACAAGTTCGGCGCCTCGGTGGACGAGACAAAGCCGGACGTGCTGATCGACTTCACGACGCACGCCTCGGCCGTGGACCACGCGGCCTCCGCCCTGCGGCGGGGCGTCGCCCCGGTGATCGGAGCGACCGGCTTGCTCCAGCAGGACATCGCCGAGCTGAGGCTGCTCTCGGAGGAGACGGGAGTGCCCGGCGTCTACGTGCCGAACTTCGCGATCGGCGCGGTGTTGATGATGCGCTTCGCCGAGATGGCGGCCAAGTGGCTCCCGGACGTCGAGATTCTCGAGATGCACCACGACCGCAAGCTGGACGCCCCCAGCGGGACCGCCATCCTCACCGCGGACCGGATCGCCGAGGCGCGCAAGTGCGTGCCGACCCCTCCCGTAACCCAGAACCTGAAGGTGGAGGGCGCCCGCGGAGGGGTGTACAAGGACATCCCGATCCACTCGGTGCGCCTGCCCGGGCTGGTGGCTCACCAGGCGGTGCTTTTCGGGGGGAAGGGCGAGCTGCTCACCATTCGGCACGACTCGCTCGATCGGTCCTCGTTCATGGAGGGCGTGAAGATCGCTCTGCGCAACGTCCGCAAGCTGCAGGGCTTCGTCGTGGGCCTCGACAAGATCCTCTTCCGGGCTTGAGGCCCCCGGAGTTTCGCGGGGCGATGTGGAACAACACCCTTGGGGCCTCCGGGCCCCGGGGGTGTCGGTCTTGGCTGGAAACCGCAAGCGTCTGGGCGAGCTGCTGCTCGCCCACCGGCTGATCACGCAGGAGCAGCTCGATCAGGCTCTGGCGCTGCAGCGCGAGCGGCCGGGCTCCTTGGGAAGCATCCTGGTGTCGCTCGGCTTCATCACCGAGGATCTGCTGCTGCAGGCCTTGGCTGCGCAGCACGGCGTGTCGGCCTGGAGGCTGGAGCGCGACGCGCCCAAGGCCGCGGCCGTGGCCAAGGTTCCCGAGCACATCTGCCGGACCTATCAGGTCCTTCCCGTCGAGGTGCGCGGCGACCTGCTGGTGCTCGCCATGCGCAACCCGTACGACCTGGACGCCATCGACGCCGTGCGCAACGTGACCGGCATGCGCGTGGAGCCGGTGCTGGCCCAGGAGGACCGCCTGGCCAACGCGATCGACCGAACGTTCTCGGGCCGCGTGCAGGCGAACATGGACGGGTACGTCGAGCGGGCCTTGGAGGAGTTCAAGCCGCAGGACGAGAGGAGCCGCAAGGCCACGCTCACCGAGGAGGACACGCGCCCCGTCGTCGGCCTGGTGAATCAGATCCTGATCGACGCCATCCGCATGGGCGCCAGCGACATCCACATCGAGCCGCGGGCCGACCGCGTGGACCTGCGCTACCGCATCGACGGCGAGCTGCACCCGATCCGCACCATCCCCCAGGGCCTGATGCCGATGCTCACCACCAGGCTCAAGATCCTCGCGGAGCTGGACATCGTCGAATCGCGCCTGCCCCAAGACGGCCGCATCAGCGTGGAGGTGGACGGCAGGGAGGTGGACCTGAGGGTCAGCGTGCTGCCGAACTACCACGGACAGCGCATCGTTCTCCGGATCCTCGACAAGTCGGTGACGCTCAAGAGGCTCGACGACCTCGGCTTCTCGCCCCAGAACCTGCGGCTGTTCCGCAACCTCATCCACAAGCCCTACGGCATGATCCTGGTGACGGGACCGACCGGCAGCGGCAAGACCACCACGCTCTACGCCGCCCTGCGCGAGGTCCAGAGGAAGACCAACAACATCATGACCTGCGAGGATCCGGTCGAGTACGACATCGACGGCATCAACCAGTCGCAGGTGTTCGAGAAGGTCGGTCTGACGTTCGCGATGCAGCTGCGGGCCATCCTGCGGCAGGATCCGGACGTCGTTCTCGTTGGGGAGATCCGCGACCGGGAGACCGCGGAGACGGCGATCCGAGCCTCTCTCACGGGCCATCTGGTGCTCAGCACGCTCCACTGCAACGATGCGCCCAGCGCCATCCCGAGGCTGCTGGACATGGGCATCAACCCGTATCTCCTCAGCACGTCGCTGATCGGCGTGATGGCCCAGCGGCTGCTGCGCACGCTCTGCACCGAATGCCGCAAGCCCGACGACGACGGCGAGGACCGGGCGCTGCTGGAGGCCGTGCTAGGCCACAACCACCTGCCGACGATCTATCGCGCGCAGGGCTGCCCGCAGTGCGTGAACACCGGCTTCAAGGGTCGGGTCGCGGTGCATGAGATCCTTCCGGTCACGCCGGAGGTCGGAAGCCTCATCGCCTCGCACGCGCCGATCGAGGCGATCAAGAAGGCCGGGGCGAGATACGGCTACGAGCCGCTCCAGGTCGACGCGATCCGCAAGGTGATCGACGGCAAGACGACCCTGGCGGAGGCCCAGCGGCTGGTGTTCTTCGAGACCCTGCCGGCGCAGAGCCCGGGCTCGGAGCTGAGGCTGGCGGCGTAGCGGCCCGGCCCAGGGAGGATCGGCGGACGGGCGTCCGCGTGATCCATAATCCTTGGCGATGCTCCCACCCGGCGCCCTCGAGGCGCTGAACCCCGAACAGCGCGAGGCCGTGCTGCACCCCGGCGGGCCGATGCTGGTGTTCGCCGGCGCCGGCTCCGGCAAGACGCGGGTGATCACCTGCCGCATCGCCCGGCTGATCGGCGACGGCGTGCCGCCCGCCCGGATCTTCGCCGTGACGTTCACCAACAAGGCCGCGCGGGAGATGCGCGAGCGGGTCGAGGCGCTGATCGGCTCCACCGGCCGCATGTGGCTCGGGACGTTCCACGGCCTCTGCAGCCGGATGCTCCGCATGGAGGGCCAGGCCATCGGTCTGAACCCGGAGTTCGTGATCTACGACGACGGGGATCAGCTGGGCCTGATCCGGGAGATCCTGAAGAAGAAGCGCATCGACGAGAAGAGCCTCACGCCGCGATCCGTGCTGAGCGAGATCAGCCGGGCGAAGGAGCGGCTGCTGAGCCCCGAGAGGTACGGGGACGCCGCCACCGGCTTCTTCGAGAGGATGGTCGCGGAGATCTACCCGAAGTACGAGGAGCTGCTGCGCAAGGCCAACGCGCTGGACTTCGACGACCTGTTGCTCTGGACCCTCCGCCTGCTGCGGGAGCGCGCGGACGTCCGGGAGAAGGTTCAGGAGAGGTTCCTTCACGTGCTGGTCGACGAGTACCAGGACGTGAACCGCGCGCAGTACGAGATCGTCAAGCTGCTGGCCGAGAAGCACCGGAACGTGTGCGTGGTCGGCGACGACGACCAGTCGATCTACGCGTGGCGCGGCGCCGACGTGTCCATCATCCTCCAGTTCGCCAACGACTACCCCGACGCCAAGGTGATCAAGCTGCAGCAGAACTACCGCTCCACCCAGCGGATTCTGCGGGCCGCCCACGAGGTGATCCGGCGCAACCGGGGACGGGCCGACAAAAAGCTCTGGACCTCGAACGGCGAGGGCGCGCCGCTCACGCTCCTGGAGGCCGGCACGGAGCGGGACGAGGCGATGATGGTGGCGGACGCGATCCTGCGCGACGTGCGCACCGGGCGCCGCCGGTTCGGAGACTTCGCCGTGCTGTACCGCACCAACGCCCAGAGCCGCGTGCTGGAGGAGGCGTTCCTCGCCTCGAACATCCCGCACGTGCTCGTCGGGGGAATTCGGTTCTACGAGCGCAAGGAGATCAAGGACCTGGTCTCCTACCTGCGCGTGGTGCTGAACCCTGGAGACGACGCGGCGTTCCGGCGCATCGTGAACGTTCCGGCCCGCGGAGTGGGCGCCCAGACCGTGGAGACCCTGGAGCGGTTCGCGGCCTCGCGCGGCCTGCCTCTGGCCGAGGCGATCCGCCACGCCGACTTTCTCGGGCCCCTGCAGACGAAGACCCAGCGCGCGCTCCTGCGCCTGGACGCCTTGCTGAGGGAGGCGCGGCATTTGGTGCCGGACGGCACGGTGGCCCCGATTCTCACCCGGCTGCTCGAGTCCACAGGCTACATGGAGGCCCTCAAGAACGAGGGCTCGGAGGAGGCGCTCAGCCGCCTGGAGAACCTGCAGGAGCTGGTGAACGTCGCCACGGAGTACGACCGGACCGCCGAGGAGCCATCGCTGAGCGGATTCCTCGACAACGTGTCGCTGGTGTCCGACATCGACTCGGCCGAGTTCTCCGGCAACGCGGTGACGCTCATGACCCTGCACTCGGCCAAGGGACTGGAGTTCCCGGTGGTTTTCCTGGTCGGCATGGAGGAGGGCGTGTTCCCCCACTCGCGCTCGATGGCCTCCGACCGGGAGCTGGAGGAGGAGCGGCGGCTGTGCTACGTGGGCATGACCCGCGCGCGGGAGGAGCTGTACCTGCTGTACGCCCACCGGAGGTCGATGTACGGCCAGCCCAACTTCACCTCGCGGTCGCGGTTCCTCGACGACCTGCCCCCGGACGTGTTCGGCGAGGCTCCGCGCACCCGCCACGACCGGGTGCCCGGCGACCGGCGGCCGACCCAGGTGTTCGGCGGTCGCCCGGCTGGTTCGCCGGGGGTGCCGGCCTCGCCCGGCGTTCGCCGTGGACCCGAGTGGACGCCCCCGTTCCCGGTGGGGGCGCGGGTCCGGCACGCCAAGTTCGGCATCGGCGTGGTGGTTTCGTGCAATCCTCTGCAGAACGACACGGAGGTGACGGTCGTATTCCCCGGCGTGGTCGGCATCAAGAGGCTGGTGCAGAGCCTGGCGAAGCTCGAGGCGGTGTGAGAGCCGCCGCCTGGGTGCTGGCGCTGCTCCTGATGGTTGGGTGCCGCCCTAAGGACGGGCTGTGGCCGCTCGAGGCCGGGCGCAGCTGGACGTACTCGGTCGACACCGGCCTCACCACGTTCGTGGCGACCGTGAAGGTCGAGCGGCGCGTGCCCGTCGGCGGCGCGATGGGCTACGAGCTGGTCGGCCCGATGGGGGTGTCGCGCCTGGCCTGGGACGGCGGTCGGCTCGTGGCCTCGATGCTGCCGCACACCCGCTTCAACCCGCCCCTGCCCCTGGCCGTGGCCGGCGCCAAGGGGGACGCGAGGAACCCGTTCCGCGCCGCGTGGAAGGGCAACGTGGAGTGGTTCGGCAAGGCGAGGCCGGCCGCGGCGACCTTGGAGCAGACCGCCGACCGGGTGCGGATCGGGTCGACGGAGGTCCCCGCCACCCTCTCCACGGTGCGCCTGACGACCGAGGATCGGAACGTGGAGCTCCAGTCGTGGTTCGTCGACGGCCTGGGTCTGGTGAGGCAGGACCAGCGAACGGACGGCATCCTCGACGTGCGCATGGAATACCTGCGGGGCCTCTGAGCGTATTCAGGACGGGCGGGGACTTTCGGCCCGCGCCGAGAGCCTTTGCGCAGACGAACGTTGTCTGAAGTGGGAAGCGCAGATGGAAACCGAAACCGTCGTCCACGAGAGGCCGATCACGCTGAAGGACGTGAAGGCGAACCCGAAGGTCAGGAAGCTGATCGACGGGGCGAACGAGGTGATGAAGGCGATGGGCTACACCGAGCACGGCCATCGCCACAAGGGGGTGGTCGCCAGCATCACCCGCTACATCCTGGAGCAGATCGGCGCGCCCCAGCGGGACGTCGAGCTAGGGCAGATCGCGGCGTACCTCCACGACATCGGCAACGTGATCAACCGCATCGACCACCCGATCAGCGGCGCGAACATCGCTTGGACGATCCTGAACGAGATGGGCATGGAGCCTGCCGAGATCGCGCCGATCCTCGGGGCGATCGGCAACCACGAGGAGCTGGCCGGCTCGCCCGTCAGCGCCATCTCGGCGGCCCTGATCCTGGCCGACAAGAGCGACGTGCACTTCAGCCGGGTTCAGAACCCGATCATGGACACGTTCGACATCCACGATCGGGTGAACTATGCGGTCCAGAAGTCCCGGGTCGAGGTCGTGCCCCAGGAGGGGACGATCGAACTGACGCTCGAGATCGATACGTCTTACGCAAGCGTGATGGAGTACTTCGAGATCTTCCTCGAGCGCATGGTCGCCTGTCGGCGCGCCGCCGAGACGCTCGGTCTGAAGTTCGCTCTCCGTGTGAACGGCGTCCGGCTGGAATAGCGCAGGGCCTACGCGCCCTGACCGCCCTTCGACGGCGATGCGGGTCGAGATAGGTCGTCCGCGGATCGCCCGGCTTTCGTTTCTGGCGCAGGGGTTGCCCCAAGGCGTCCGGCTCTCGCTGCGCAACGGAACCGTCCTTCCTGCGCACATCGCCCGCGGACCGAGCGCCGGCCTCTGGTTGAGGCTGGAGGCAATTTCCCGGCATCTTCCGCTCGGGGACGGCTGGCTCCTCCGGATCGGCCTCTCAGGATCGGACTGGACCGCCGCCACCGCCATCCTGGCCGTGGTGAGGAGCGAGGGCTCGCTGCTAGTCTGCCTCCGCTGTCCCGACCGAATGACTCTGGGCGACGCCCGTTCCGAGTGCCGGATCCCGATGGCGGGCCGAAGGATGGACGCCGTGCCGTGAGCCGGGGACTCGAGCCATGCCGGCATGGTGCTCGACGCCGGTTGGAAGGGAGTCGGCCTCCGGCTGTTCCGCCCGCCTCCCCGAACCTTCGAACCGGGAGAGGAGGTCCAGGTAGTGCTCGACCCGCGGGGGATCGCCTTGGCGGCCGATGGCGCCGTGCGATGGTGCCGGGACCGAGCCTTGGGCCTGAGCCTCGCGTGGCGCGAGGGAGAGCCGCCCGAGCGATGGAAGTCGAGGCTGCTCCGGGAGGCGGTTACGGAGCTGTTCGGTTGGCTTCGCAAGGGCGCGGGAGCGGCATGAGGCGCGCGGCGTGCCGAGCCGATGATCAAGGATGGGATGCAGGCGCAGGCTCCGCACAAGCTGTTCGAGGGCGATCCGAAGGAGATCGCCAAGGTTTTGTTTCTGGCCCAGCAGGCGGGGGCCCAGCTTCTGCTGCAGCTTCAGGAGAGGCAGCCGGTGCCCGTGCGTCTTGTTCGAGGGCCCGAAGCTGGCATCTGGCTGCAACCGGTCGGGCCGTCCCCCACGCCGTTCCTGGGCGAGCCCTGCCGCCTCATCGCCGGACCTCCTAACGACCCGTGGCACATCCACACCGTCGCCCGCAGGACCGTTCCCTCGGGGGACGGCCTCCTGATCGAGATCGAGAGACCCGCTCGGATGGTCCTCCACGAGGAGCGGGGGGACGCGCGGATCGAGCTGCAGGACGGGGAGCTTCAGGCTCAGATCGCTCAGGACGAGGCCAACCTGACGGTCGGGGTGCAGAATGCCAGCTGGAACGGAATCGGCGTGCGGTTCCTGCGCCCGCTGTTCGTGGCCTTCTCGCCGGAGCGGCCCGCCCGCGTCGTGCTCGCTCCCGGCAAGATGAACCTGGAGGCCGAGGCCGAGGTGCGATGGTTCTCGTCGGCGGGAATGGGCCTGCGCCTGTGTTGGCCCGACCCGGCCCATCCGCCGGAGGCCTGGCTCAGCTTCCTTCGAAGGGCGGCGATGTCCCGCCTCTACCGTTCCTTGTCCCCCGGACCTCGGTAGCGGCTCCTCCCGTGGGGTAAAAACCCGCCCAACCCATCTCGGGGGCGTTCCATCATGCGTTCTGTCCTGATCTCCACGATCGCGGCGATCAGCCTCGCCTCGCCCGCGCTCTCGCAGGCCCAAGCCAACTGGAAGCTCGCCGACCGCTTCACGGCAGAGAGCCTGCAGCCGTTCGTCTACAGCACCAGCCTCACCCCGAACTGGATCGGCAAGACCGACCAGTTCTGGTTCAGCTGGAAAGACGCCGGAGGAACCCGCTTCTGGCGGGTGGACCCAGGCCGGAAGAGCAAGGCCCCGCTGTTCGACGCCGACCGCATGGCGGCCCTGCTCTCCGAGCAGCTGAAGAGGCCGATCGACGCGCTGAACCTGCAGATCTCGAACCTGCGGTTCGACGAGAAGAACCTCGATCTGATCCGCTTCGAATCCGGAGGTTTCCGCTTCGAGTACGACCTGAAGTCCGGCGTCCTGAAGAGCCTCGGCAAAACCGAACCGCCGCGCCGCGAGGAGCCGAGCTTCAAGAACGAGGCCCCGGACAAGAAGGCGTACGTCTACGCCCAAGACCACAACCTGTACTTCGTCGAGATCTTCGACGGCAAGGAGCAGCCGCCGGTGCAACTGACCACCGACGGCGCCGAAAGGTACAGCTTCGGCAGCGCGGGCGGAGGCGCGAGGGGTCGCCAGGGCCAGCGGCAGACGCAGGCCCAGGGCGAGCGGCGCGTCCGCGCCAACGTCACCTGGTCCAAGGACTCGAAGCGCTTCTACGTCGTGAGGCGGGACTCGCGCAAGGTGAAGGACCTCTACCTCGTGGACAACCTGGCCCAGCCCCGACCGACGCTGCGCACCTACGAGTACGCGATGCCCGGCGAGCCCGAAGTGCCGCAGTACGAGCTGTTCGTGTTCGATCGCGAGGCCAAGAAGCTGGAGAAGCTCGACGTCGGCAAGTACAAGGACCAGCAGCTGTTCAACATCCACTTCCAAGACACCGCCTCGGACTCCCTGCGGTTCGTCCGCCGGGACCGCCTGCAGCGCAACCTCGAGCTGTGCGAGACGGACCTGAAGACCGGCAAGACCCGGGTTCTGCTCTCCGAATCGGTCGAGAACGCCTACCTGGAGTTCCGGCCGGTGCGCTACGTCAAGCCCGGGGGCGACTTCCTCTGGTTCTCCGAGAGGGACGGCTGGGGCCACTACTACCTGTACTCCAACGACGGCAAGCTGAAGAACGCGGTCACCAGCGGTCCGTTCCGGGCCTCGGAGCTCGTGGACGTGGACGCCGACAAGGGGCTGGTGTACGTACGGTGCGTCGGTCGCGAGCCCGGAGAGAACCCTTACTACCGCCACCTGTACCGGGTGAGGCTGGACGGCACGGGCATGACGCTCTTGGACCCGGGGGACGCCGACCACTCCAGCGCGCTGTCTCCCTCCAAGAAGTTCGTGGTGGACACCTTCTCCCGAAGCGATCTGCCGCCGAAGGTCGTGGTGCGGGACGACGACGGCCGCGCGCTGGTCGAGATCGCCGAGACCGACGTGTCGAAGCTCGTCGAGATGGGGTGGTCCATGCCGGAGCGGTTCGTCGTGAAGGCCGCCGACGGCGTGACCGACGTGTACGGCAACCTGTGGAAGCCTGCGGACTTCGACCCGAACCGCCGCTACCCGATCATCGCCTACGTCTATCCCGGGCCCCAGACCGAGGCGGTGACCGCCGGATTCTCGGTGGCCGCGAGCACGCTGCGTCTGGCCAACCTGGGCTTCATCGTCGTTCAGATCGGCAACCGAGGAGGCAACCCGAACCGGTCGAACGCCTACCACAGCTACGGCTACTACAACCTGCGGGACTACGGCCTGGCGGACAAGAAGGCCGGCATCGAGCAGCTGGCCGCCCGGCACCGCTGGATCGACTTGAACCGGGTGGGGATCTACGGCCACTCCGGCGGAGGCTTCATGACGGCGGCCGCCATGCTGCTGCCGCCGTACAACGAGTTCTTCAAGGTCGGCGTCAGCAGTGCCGGCAACCACGACAACAACATCTACAACGCCAACTGGTCGGAGCAGCACCACGGCCTGCGCGAGGTCGCGGTGAAGGACAAGGACGGCAAGGAGACGGGCGAGACGCGCTTCGAGATCCGCGTGCCCACCACTCCCGAGCTGGCCGCCAACCTGAAGGGGAAGCTGCTCATCGTCCACGGCGACATGGACGACAACGTCCACCCGGCCAACTCGATCCGTCTCGCGGCGGCGCTGATCCGGGCCGGCAAGCGGTTCGACTTCATGCTGATGCCCGGCCAAGGCCACGGCTTCGGCGACATGAACCCCTACTTCAACCAGATGCTGATGGAGTACTTCGCCGAGCACCTGCTGGGCGACCGCACCAAGCGGCCGCTGGCCGACATGGGCCTGCCGACCCGGCCGGCCGCCCAAGGCGCGAACCCTCCCAACCCGCCGGACGGGGCTGAGGAGCAGGAGCGAGGCTGACCGAACAGGCGGCGGGGGAGGCTCGGGCCGCCCCCGCCGCTTCGCGAGGCTACAGCGCGGCGCGCAGCGTGCGCCCGTCGGCGTCGAACTTCGCCCGAAACGTGCGACCGCCGACCCTGACCTCGTAGTCGCCGAAGAAGCCTCGGAAGCGGGCTCTGCCCGCCCCGTCGGTCTTCAGAGTGGCCTTGGTCCACCACTTCCTCGTGACCAGCTCGTCCCAGACCTTGGCGTTCGGCTTCGGAGTCCAGTCCTTGCGGTACATCGCTCCGTCGGGCTTCCAGTGCGATCCCTCCCAGAAGCCCCACATGGTGAAGCCGCTGGTCTTCGGGTGCGCGAACCAGGCGGTGAGCAGGTCGCGCGTGTAGTCGGCCTGGGCCTTCTCGTCGCGCGTGCTCACGTCGAACTCGGTGATCTCGATGGGAAGGCCCACGCTCTTCTGGAACCGGTCGATCAGCTGCCACACGCGCTCCGGAGGGGTGAGGTCCTCGCCGAAGTGCGCCTGCCAACCGAGCATCGTGACCGGGGCTCCCGTCGCCTTCAGGCGCCTCGCGAGGGCCTCCGAGGCTTGGGTGGTGGGTCCGCCGGCCTGCGAGCCCTCGAACACCGAGTAGTCGTTGTACACCAGCTCGGCCTTGGGCCATGCGGCGCGCGCCTTGCGGAACACGTCCACGTACAGGTTCCAGCCGAGCCGGTCCGCGAACGCCGTCTCGGTGCGGATCTCGTTCAGCACGTCCACGTTCTCGAACGGGTACTTGGACAGCGTCCGCGTGCGCTCCTCCAGGGCGTCGTAGATCGCCTTGCGCAAGCCGGCGTCGTCCAGGTTCCGCAGGAACTGGGGCGAGTACTGGTAGCTCGGCCACAGCAGGTTGTGGGCCTTCATGCACAGACCGTGCTTCAGGCACCACTCGATGGTCTGGATGTACTCGCGGCGGCTGTTCTCGCCCGCCCAGCCCCAGTCGGCCCAGTAGATCGGCACCGTCAGGCGGCTGAAGCGCCGGCTCAAAAGGATCCGCCGGAACCGCTCACTGTCCGGATCGTTCTTCGGCACGTGGTACTCGGTGAAGGTCCCGAAGGGGTAGGCGTGACGGGTCATCTCGACTTGGACCGTCGCGCCGCGCAGCGGCCTGCCGCCCTTGGTCACGACCACCGTGAAGCCGCCCTTCCGGTGCCGCTCGATCATCGCCTCGGCCTTCTTGCGCCAAGGGGCGTTGGGCTCCCGGCCCTCGTAGGTGAGCTCGGTGTGCGGCAGCTTGGAGAGGTCGGTGTCGGCCGGCAGCAGCCTGGCCCGGAGGTCGCGGAACTCCACCTCCTGGATGCGCGAGGCCAAGTGGAACGTGATCTCGACCTCGCCGGCGGCGAAGTCACGGTCCGCCCGGAAGGCTTGGTGGAAGCTGCGCCACGCCTTGCCGGCCCCGCCCGCGGAGGCGCCCACCTGCGTCCACGGCTCCCGGTTCAGCTGCACGGCCATGTACCAGGCCGAGGTCCCGCTCTCGTCGCGGGAGGAGAGCGTTCGGGCGCGGAACTGCACGAACACGACCTCCCCCTTTCGGATCGGCAGCGGGAATGGGGTCGTCTGCAGCTGCACGGTCCAAGGGTTGGCGTGCGTTTTGAGGACCCGAATCCGGGCCCAATCCGGGCCGAGTGCGCCTTGGGCGTAGTCCGGCACCCCCGAGAGCCGAAGTTCGCCTCCGGCAGGGTAGAGGGAGGCGCCGGAGACGGCCTGGAATCCGGCCCACAGGCCTGCGGCGATGAGAGTCAGCATCGTTGCACCTCGTCGCCGCGAGGTTTACCAGATAACCTGCCCTCGGACGCTAGCGGGCGGGCGCGAGACGGATGATCGTGTCGGGATCGTTGAGGGCCACGTACACCATTCCGTCGGGACCGACCACGACGTCCCGCACGCGCCCGAGGCCGTGGATCAGCTCCTCCCGCTCGATGAGCTGCCCGCCCCGCACGCGGATCCGGTCCACGTTCTGGCCCGACAGCCCGCCGGCCAGCAGGTCTCCCCGCCATTCCGGGAACGCAGGCCCGCGCACGACGTCCAGCCCGCACGCGCCGATCGACGGCAGCCACCGGAACACCGGCATCACGATGTCCTGGCCCTCCTTCGGCCACGGGGTTCGGAACGGCGTGTCGTTGTAGTTGATGGAGAACGACACCAGCGGCCAGCCGTAGTTGCGTCCCTTCTGCACCAGGTTCAGCTCGTCGCCGCCCCTCGGCCCGTGCTCGGTGTTCCAGAGGTTCCCTTCGAGGTCGAGCACCAGGCCCTGCGTGTTGCGGTGTCCGTAACTCCAGACGGCGGCGAGCTGCCCCGCCTGGCGGAACGGGTTGTCGGACGGGATCGTCCCGTCCTCGTTGACCCGGAAGATCTTCCCGTTGGGGCGGGAGAGGTCCTGCGCCAGGTCCTGCTGGCCGCGGTCGCCCGTGGAGAAGTAGATGCGCCCCTTGCCGTCGAACACGATGCGGGAGCCGAAGTGCACGCCCGCGCGGGTGTAGCTGGCGGCGTCGGGCTGGAAGATCGTCTGCTGGCTGGTCCACCTCGGCTGGCCGCCCTGCCACTCGATCTTGCCGCGCACCACCTTGGTCATTCCTCCGTTCCCGCTCGGCGCGGGCTCGGTGTACGAGAGGTAGACCCAGCCGTTCTTGGCGTGGTTGGGGTGGACGGCGACGTCCATGAGGCCACCCTGCCCGATCTCCACGGACCGCGGGATCCCTTGGACCTCCTTCAGCTGGTCTCCGTCCTTCACGAGCAGCGTGCCCGGCCTGTTGGTGATCAGCATGCGCCCGTCCGAGAGCCAGTCGATCGCCCACGGGGTGCGCAGACCCTTTCCGCCGCCCACCACGGTCTCGACGCGGAACGCCGCCCGCTGGCTGCGGTACACGCCGTTCACCGGCCTCGGCGAGCCGTTCTTCTCGCGAAGCGCCCGTGCCTGCAGCTCGCGGATGTGCACCACGAGTCCCCAGATCTGCTCGTCGCTCAGCGAGCCTCCGAACGCCTCCATGCCCATCTCGGGCCGGCCGTCCTTGATGGCGTCGAAGAACTCCCGGTCGAGCTTCTGGTCGAACTTCTCCTCGGTGAGCAGCGTGCGCGTGCCTGCGCCGCCGCCCTGTCCGCGGTCGCCGTGGCAGTGCGCGCAGTTCTCGGCGTAGAGGCGCGAGATGTTCACGCTCTGCAGGCTGGCGGGGGTCGAGGCGCGCAGGGCCTGTTGGGCGCCGGACGCCGTACCGCCCCCTTGCGGAGCGAACGAGCAGACCGCCAGGGTGAAAGGAAGAGCGGGCAGCCAGAGCCATCGGGCCTTCATGCTCGCGATTCTGCACCGTGGGACGGAGGCAGGGGGTCCAATGGCTCCGAGCCGGGCCTGAGAGCCATGGGCCATACTTCTCTCCGGCATGCGCCGTGGCACGCGGTTTCTCGCGCTCCTTCCGCTCCTTCTGCTGTCCGGTCTGGCCTTGGCCGATGGCCGACAGACCGTGACCGTTTGGGGCATGAGCCTCGGTCCCGACTCCCAGGGCCTGCAGGACGTGATCCGCGAGTTCGAACGCCGCAACCCGGAGTACCGGGTGCGGATCCTCAGCATGGGCGCGGGAGGCATGAACCCGCAGAAGCTGATGACCGCGATCGTCGGCAAGGTGCCTCCGGACGTCATCTTCCAAGACCGGTTCTCGATCTCCGACTGGGCCAGCCGCGGTGCGTTCCGGCCTCTCGACGACCTGATCGAGCGCGACAAGGGGCGCGACCCGCTCACCCCGAGGCCCGAGCAGTACTACCCGGCCTTCTGGCAGGAAGCCTGCTACGGGGGCAAGGTGTACGGCATCCCGGCCAGCGCCGACACGCGCGCGCTGTACTGGAACAAGAAGGTCTTCCGCGAGAACGCCGCCGAGCTGAGGGCCGCCGGGCTCGACCCGAACCGCCCGCCGCGCACCTGGAGCGAGACCCTCGCCTACAGCAAGGTCCTGACCAAGTTCAACAAGGACGGCTCTCTGCGGCAGGCCGGATTCATCCCCAACTTCGGCAACAGCTGGCTCTACCTGTACGCGTTCCAGATGAACGCCAGCTTCCTGTCGCCGGACGGCCGCACCTGCACGCTGTACACGCCCGAGGCCGAGGAGGCCCTGCAGTTCATGGTGGACGGCTACAAGCTGCTGGGCGGCTACGAGCAGGCGCAGAAGTTCCAGTCCACGTTCCAGTCGGGCGAGAACGACCCGTTCATCGTGGGGAAGATCGCGATGAAGATCGACGGCGACTGGATCATCCCGTGGATGGCCCTTTACGCCCCGAAGCTCGACTTCGCCACGGCTCCCCCTCCGGTGCCCGACGACCGCTTCCACCACCGCGGCCGCTTCCGCAACGAGAAGGACACGTTCATCAGCTGGGCCGGCGGCTTCGCCTACGCCATCCCCGTGGGCGCCAAGAACGTCGAGGGGGGCTGGAGGTTCATCAAGTTCGTCACCAGCACCGAGGGCCGGCTGATCGACATGCAGGGTCAGAACAGCCTGGAGAGGAAGCGGGGCCGCACCTACATGCCGCGCGTCAGCGCCCAGATCGAGGCCGGCCGGCTGGGGTTCGAGCGGTTCAAGCCCAGCGATCCTCGGTGGGCGAACACGATCAAGCTGCACATCGACCTGGCCTCGGTGTCGCGCATCCGCCCGGCGACGTTCGTGGCGCAGGTGCTGTGGGACGAGCACGTGCGGGCCGTGGAGAACGCGGCCTCGGGCCGCATGACGCCCAAGGAGGCTCTGCTGGCGGGCCAGCGTGTGGTGCAGCAGGCGCTGGACGAGGAGCTCGGCAAGGAGCGGTTCCCCGTGATCGACTTGCGGCTGCCCGCAGCGATCGGTGCCGGCGGATTCCTTCTCGGCTGCGCGCTGCTGGTCGCGGCGTACCGTCGGCAGAGGCTGGGGCGCCTGGCGCGGCACGAGGCGTGGGCGGCCTATCTGTTCGTCTCGCCGTGGGTCGTCGGGTTCGTCGTGTTCACGCTCGGCCCTATGCTCGCCTCGCTGTTCTTCAGCTTCACGCAGTACGGCGTGCTGACCGAGGCGCGCTGGGTGGGGGTCAAGAACTTCGTGGACCTGTTCACGCTGGACAAGCAGAACATCCTCAAGTCGTTCGCCAACGTGCTCTACCTGGGTGGGATCGGCGTCCCGCTCGGACTCGCGACCGGCCTGGCGGTCGCTCTGCTGCTGAACAGCGCGGTGCGCGGCATGCGCTACTACCGCACCATGTTCTACATGCCGGCCATCGTGCCGGGCGTCGCGAGCGTCGTGCTGTGGATGTGGATCCTGAACGCCGACCCGAACCGAGGCCTGATCAACTTCGTGTGGGCTCGGACGATCTCGGAGTGGTTCGGCACCCAGCCCCCCGGGTGGCTGACCGTGGAGGCGTGGGCCAAGCCGTCGCTGATCCTGATGGGCCTGTGGGGCGCGGGGTCGGGCATGATCCTGTGGCTCGCCGGGCTGAAGGGCATCCCCAGCACGCTCTACGAGGCGGCGGCGATCGACGGGGCGAACCCCCGCCAGCAGTTCTGGGCGGTGACGCTGCCCCAGCTCAGCCCGATCGTGTTCTTCAACACCGTCATGGGCTTCATCGGCGCGCTCCAGCAGTTCGAGGGCGTGTACATCATCACCGGCGGCAACGGCACCGGCCCCGGAGACTCGCTGCTGATGCCGGTCTACCACCTGTTCAACAACGGCTTCAAGTACTTCAAGATGGGCTACGCCAGCGCCCTGGCTTGGGTGATCTTCGCCATCATCCTCGTGCTGACCGGCATCCAGTTCCTGCTGGCGAGGAAGTGGGTGCACTACGAGGCGGGACGATGAGCGGCGCGCTGTGGTTTTTGGTCGGGACGCTCGCCCTGTGGGCGGGCTGGATCGCCGTCGCCCGCGCCGCGCTGCTCGGCGTGCAGCTGGCGATGGCCTACGATCCGGAGCGGCGGGCGGGTCGCGCCAAGGGCGCCTGGCTGGCGCTCGCGGTTGGCGCGGCGCTGCTGGCGATCGCCCAGGGCCTGCCGATCGATCCGGGCCGCCCAGTCCCCGAGGCCCCCGTCCGGATTCCGCTCGTCTGGGTGCTGATGCCGTTCACCGCCTGGCTGGCCCTCGCCTCGCTGGCGATGGTCGTCGTGCGGATCATCCACGCCGTCTCCGCGCTCAGCCCGCAGGAGGCCCGGCAGAAGCTGGGAGCCGCCGCCGTGTGGCTGGCCGTTGGGATCGGCTCCTTCTGGCTGTTCCGCCGGTCGGGCGACGAGGCCGTGGTCTTCCGGGGCGTTCTTCCGCTCAGCTACGTGGGGGCGTTCGCTCTGGCTGTGCTGTTCGTCGCGACGGCCGCGCTGATGGTGGTCACCGCCCGGTCGCACCGTCTGCGAGGACTGGGGAAGGGGGTCGCGACGCACACGGCGCTCGTCCTGGGCAGCGTTCTGTTCGGCATCCCGTTCGTCTGGCTGCTGGTCACCAGTTTCAAGGAGAGCCGCGACATGGTGAGCGCGGACGGGATCCGCTGGGTTCCCCGCGTGTGGGTCACGGTGCCCTACGACGACCCGATCGACCCCCTCTTCGAGGTTCGGCTGGACGACGGCCGCGTGGTGCAGGCCAACATCGCGGAGAAGCTTCCCAACGGCCGGGTGATCCTGGAGGTGTACCGGCCGTTCAGCCAGCAGGGCCTGAGGGTGGAACGGTCGATGGACGAGATCCGGCGCATCCCCAAGGACTGCCAGGTGGTCACGGCCACGTTGGAGGGGCGGAAGGTCAAGGCGTTCATCGCCCAGAACCTGATGGATGGCCGACAGCGGCTGCGCGTTCTGGAGCCGAAGGAGCTGGAGGGCAGGGAGTTCCTGGCCCAGCCGAGCGAGACCGAACCGTACATGGTCACCGGCCTGCGTTGGCAGAACTACTCCGACGCCCTGCAGTTCCTCCCGCCGGAGGCGAACTACGGCCTCACCTACCTGAAGAACACGCTGATTCTGGTGGCGATGGGCCTGCTCGGCACGCTGCTCAGCTCGGCGTTGGTCGCGTACGGGTTCGCGCGGCTGCGCTGGCCCGGCAAGGGTCCTCTGTTCACCGTGATGCTGAGCACGATGATGCTGCCGGGAGCCGTCACGCTCCTGCCGTCGTTCCTGATCTTCCGCTCGCTGGGTTGGATCGACACGCTCTATCCCATGTGGGTGCCGGCGTTCTTCGCCAGCGCGTTCAACGTTTTCCTGCTGAGGCAGTTCTTCCTGAACATCCCGATGGAGCTGGAGGACGCGGCCAAGATCGACGGTTGCTCGTACCTGCGGACCTTCTGGCAGGTGATGCTGCCGCAGGTCAAGCCGGCGCTGGCCGTGATCGCGATCTGGACGTTCATGGGCGCCTGGAACAACTTCATGGGCCCGCTGATCTACGTGTCCTCGCCGGAGAACATGCCGATCGCCTACGCTGTGCAGCTGTTCCAGAGCGACCGGGGCGGCGAGCCGGGGCTGATCATGGCGTTCGCCACGATGGCCATGCTCCCCGTGCTGCTCGTGTTCTTCCTCGCCCAGAAGTACTTCATCGAGGGCGTGCAGCTGACCGGGCTCGGCGGACGCTAGGGAAGCGCCCGCACGGCGGCCAGGCTCTCCGCCAGACCGCCGTCGTAGACCGGATCCTGGGGATCCAGGCTGCAGACCTGCACCTCCGGCGGAGCCGCGATCAGGAAGCGCCGCCCTCCGAGGCCGATGCCCACGGTCTCGGGAAGGCCCGTCTCGCCGAGGAACACGAGGATCGATCCGAGGGGTAGCTCGCCTTCCGTCGGCGACGGGGCTCCGCACCGGGCGAGGGCGTCGATCGCGGCGGGCAGGCGAACCCCCTGGGAGGCCCAGGCGAGCGAGGCCAGCTCCGCGGCTCCCATCCCGAACTCGGTGCGTCCGGCTGGAAGCAACGGCGAGCCCTGGTACCGGAGCGCCGCCGCGGCCGCCCCCTCGGCCAAGCGCCGCAGACCCTCGGACGGCGAGGGCGCGACGACATCGCGAGGAACCGTCGCCTCCTTGCGGAGCGCCGTCGCGCGGACGCCTCGGGGGAGCGCGACGATCGCCGAGTTCTCCTCCTCCCGTAGGAGCGGCAGCTCGGCTCCCGCCGGAATGCGGAAGTCGTCCACCAGGGCGTCCGCCAGGAATCGAACCCGGCGGGAGGCCGCGGACCACCGATCGTCGGGCTCCTCCAAGGCGTCCCGGCGCAGCCAGCCGAACGTGCCGCGGGGGGTCTGCACCAGCAGGAACGAGCCGTCCGTCGCGGCGCCGCGCACCCAGACGGTCTCTCCCAAGAGCACCTGGTCCACCTGGCCGGAGGCGATGGCCGGGTTCCGCCAGACGGCGGCCATCGGCCACGCGCCGACCATCGGCCTGCCGGGCGCGAGGACCCCGAGCCGGACGTCGGCGCCGCTCGGGGCCAGAGAGCGCGCGAAGGCGGCGATGCGGGGATGCGAGCAGACTCCCTCCACGGCCAGCCGACCGTTCTCGCGGCTCACCCGGGCGTCCAGCCATCCCCCGCTCCGGCGGACCAGCTCGGCGTAGCGTGCCAGCGCCTCCGCGAGACCTCGCTCGCTCGGGGCGCCTTCCCCCAGCAGATCCCGCCGCAGGGCCTCGGCGGGCGTCGGCTCCGGCGCGCGGCCGAACAGCGCGGAGGCGGGGAAGAGCCGCGCGCGCTCCGCCTCCAGATCCGCCCTGCGCTCCCTCCAGAAGCGCTCGATCGCCTTGTAGACCGCCACGGCCTCCCGGCGCGTGTTGCCGGGGGTGGTCACCCAGCGGTCGAACTCGGGGTTGGAGAGGAAACCGAACTCGATCACCGCCGAGGGCTGGTCGCTGAACGTGACCAGCGGATGCTGGCTCAGGTAGTGGTTGAAGCGCCGGCCGTGCGGGACGGCGGCCTCGACCTCCTCCCGCAGCACGTCGGCGAACGCCCGCTCCAAGGGTTGGTCCCGGCCCTCCTTGTCGGTCGGCCAGATCAGCACCACGACCCCGTGCGCCTGAGGGCTGGAGAAGCTGTTGTGGTGGACCGCGAGGAACAGGTGCGACGCGCTCTCCGCCGCCATCTTGACCCTCGCGCCGAGCTCCTCGCTGCGGCTGGTGGGCGGGCCCTCCAGAGGGTTCAGAGTCATGCGGCCGTCGTCGGTGCGCGTGAGCCTGACGTCCGCCCCGGCCATTCGGAGGAGGTTGACCAGGTGCACCGACACCTTCAGGTTCAAGTCCTGCTCAGGGTAGCGGCTCTCCACGCCCCGGGCCGAGCCGGTGTAGCCCGCCGCGTGCGAAGCCCCGCCGTGACCGGGATCGATCGTGATCGCCAGTCCTTCGAGCGGCCGGCCTTGGGGAACGAACGGACGCTCCACCGGGAGAGGGGGCTGGAGGCCCTGCAGCCCCGCGGCCGCCAAGGCGACAGAAAGCAGACCCTGCATGGCCCATTCTGCACGCTATTGGCGCAGAATCGGGACCGTGAAGCCGGCCGGCGGGTCGCCCAGCACCGTCGGAGAGGCGTCGGACGAGGCGAACACGCCGTAGCGCGACCGGCTGCCCACGGCCAAGGTCGCCTCGCCCGGCATCGGCCGGCCGCTCGTTGCCCTGCACAGGAAGGCTCCCCCATCGAACCTCTGCAGCCAAAGGGTGAAGGCGGGGTTCACGCTCCGTGCCTGCGTCTGCTCATAAGCCCTCAGCTCGCTCGGATCGCCCTCGGAGTCGGTCGGCCGCAGCCGCCAATCGTCCCCGGCTCGCTCCAGGACGCAGCGCAGCGTCCGCCACTTGCCGCCGCGGACCACCGCGCAGTCCTGCAGGGTCGCCTCGGCGCCCTTCGAGAGGCGGACCTCGGCGACGGCCTCGCTGCGCGGTCCGACGCAGTTGCCCTGCACGGTGCAGCCTCGCAGCAGGATGTCCTTGGCGTCCGGATACAGGTAGACGCCGTAGTGCGCGTTGCCTCGCATCTCGCAGCGCTCCACCCGGTGGCCCTTGTGCTGCAGCACCAGTCCGAATCCGGCCTCGGCGCGCTCCGCGGTTCCGTTCGCTGTCAGGCGGCTGTCCAGCAGCGTCTGGCCGTTCTGGCTCAGGCTGACCCCCGCGTAGCCGTTTCCGACGCACACCAGCTCCCTCAGCACGTTGCCGCTGCCCCCGGACTCCGCGCCGCAGGAGCCGTTGCCGATCAGCACCGCCCGAGTCAGCGCGCAGTTCCGGGTCCCGCCCATGAAGTTCACGCCGTTCTCCAGGCACCGCTCGGCCCGCACGTCCTCCACGGTCACGTCCTCGGACCACCGATGGACCGGCTCCACCGTCTGTCCAGCGGGGTTGACGTTGACGAGGTTGCCCATCAGCCCCACCCCTTCGACGTTCCGGATTCTCACTCCGCGGGATCCGATCACCGCGATCGCCTTGGCGCGGGGGGATTGGTAGCGCAGCCTCCCCTCGCCGTCCCACTCTCCCACGAAGCGGAGGTTGGACACGCCGCCCCCGTCGGTCAGGACGAAGCTGAACACCGTGAACACGTCGCGGCCGCTCGCGCTCACGTCGTCGATGGAGTTCAGGTAGCTGAGCGGGACGCCCGCCATGCGGATCGTCGGCCTGCCGCCCACGCCCTCGATGAACACGTTGGGCTTGGCGATCCGCAGGCCTACCTTGGGCTGGCGCACCGTCGGCTTGGACGCGGCGACGACGTACTCGCCCGCCGCGGCCGGGATCAGGATGCGCCCACCGGTGGGCGGAAGCGCCTCGTAAGCCCGCCGGAGCGCCGCCGAGAGGTCCGTGCGTCCGTCCGCCTTGGCGCCGAAGTCGGCGACGTTCACCGTGCCGCCTTGGAGCGCGAACCCCGCGATCCAGACGAGCAGCACGGCGAGGTTCATCCCTCCAGCGCGACGCCTTGGGCGAACGCCGCCAGCTCGGCCGTGGCGCCCTCGACGGCGGCCTCGAAGATCCGTCGACCCTTCTCCGCGGTCGCCAGGGTGGCGTGGCCGAGCACCCCGTCCACCGTCTGCTCGTGGAAGAAAAACAGCCCTCCGCGAAGGGGCGGGTTCGGCGTAAGGCCGTCGTCCACCGCCCGGTCGAAGCGGACCCACTCCGGCTTGAGGTGGAGCATCAGGCTGGTCTCGGCCTCGCACGCGTGTCGGATGATCTTGTACGGCCCTTCGAGCAGCTCCGCGACCTGCTCCGCGCAGAACTGGTAGTAGCCGGAATAGCCGAGGCTGAGGTTGGGGTGCCGCGCCTTCAGGGTTCGGAGGGCGATGCCGATCGGATCAGCGTTGCCGCCGTGCCCGTTCAGCACGTAGAAGCGGTGGAACCCGTGCCGCGCGAGGGACTCCACGGCACCCGCCAGCTGGCCGATCATCGCGTCGAACGGGTTGTCCAAGGTGCCGGGAAACTCGAGGTGGTGCGAGGAGGCCCCCATCCAGAGCGTGGGCGTGAGCAGCACGCGGTCGGGCAGGCGACGCTCCACGGCCTCGGCGACGGCGGTGACGAGGACGCTGTCGGTGAACAGGGGCAGGTGCGGGCCGTGCTGCTCCAGCGAGCCCATCGGGATCAGCACGGCGGCGTCGCGGTCGGCGGCGTCGACCTCGGGCCAGGTCATTCGGGCCAGAACCATGCCCGAGAGGATATCCCTACCGGTACTCGACCAGTACGGCCTCCACCACGTGCCGGGCCGGATTGCCCGGCTCCGGAGTGAGGTTCTGGTAGGGCTGGATCTCGTAGCGGAACACGGCGTTCTGGCCGGGCTTGACGCAGCGGGTGACGTCCACGACCCAGGGCCTCACGACGTCTCCCGGCGCCCAGCCGGCGCGGTCGAACTTCCACGTGCCCCCCTGCGGACGGCAGGGGTTCAGGTAGTTGTCGTCCTTCCAGAGCTGGTTCTGGAACTCGCACTCCCCCACGCGCAGCTTGCGCCACAGCGGAAGGAACTCGGCGGCGTTGCCGGTGTTCGGACTCATGCCGTGCCCGGTCACAACCGTACGCACCTTGGCCGCCTTGGTCCGGCCGTCGATGCGGATGCCCGTGGGCGGCAGCGCGGCGGCGACCGGGTGCTCCTTCTGCCCGAGGATCGCGGTGGCCGACCAGATCGGGGTGACCTTGAAGGGCCTCGGAGAGACCCTGCCCTTGTGGAAGTCGAAGGTCACGCTGACCAGCCACCCCGCGCCCCACGTCTCGCACAGGCCCTCCAGCCTGCGCTTGCCGCGGAACAGCGGCAGGAGGTCGGTCACGTCCAAAGTCCAAGTCCAAGCTTTGCGATAGGGGGTGATCCAGCGCAGCACCTCGAACCGGCGGCCCTTGTCGTCGAACAGGAACAGCTGCGCCAAGCGGTCCCAGGGGTCCAGTCCGTTCGGGGTGGCCTCGAGCTTGAGCGTGCAGACGACCCTGCCGAACGCCTCAGGGTTCTCGGGGAAGTCCACCTCGCCGCTCCATCGGTGGTGCTGGGCGTCGTTGAGGACCCGGTCGAAGGCCACGACCCGCACCGGGGGCTCAGGCGCGCGCAAGTCGCGGTCCCACCTCACCCTCAGACCCTCCACCCGCACGGAGTCGTCCGGGCCGAAGCGGACCTCGGAGCGGCCGAGGGTGAGATCCGGCACGAAGAACCGGTCGTACACCGCCTTGCCTCCCACGAGCACCGTCACTTCCGACCCGCCGACGACCAGCCGGACCCTCACCTGGGCCTCGTGGCCGGCGGGACCCTTCAGCTCCGAGGGGCAGAGGCGGTTCGCGATCTCCATCCCGCGCCAGTGCAGCGACACCTCGCGCTCGGGGCGGCCGTAGATGTTGCCGTCCGCGTCGAACCAGTTCGTCGAGCGGGGGTTGTGCGTGTCGAACCCGATCGAGAACGCGCCCTCCAGGTTCGGCTCCACCCAGTCCGGCGGCGTGGCCGATCCGAACACGAGGCCGTAGCCCTTCGAGCCCTCCGGGAGCGTGGCGCGCCAACGGACGTCCACGCCGGATGGCACCGTGGCCGCCTGCGCCGCGCAAGCCAGGACACCGAGCAGAAACGCGTGCATGGCGCGATTGTGGCACCGGGTTGGGCGAGCGGGCGCTGTGGCCGGCGCTCAGCCGATCGCGAGCGTCGCCTCTGGACGGCCGGGCCCGAGCTCGACGCGGAACTCGCTCGCAACACCGTCGGCCTCGACCCGCACCCGATAGCTCCCGTGGAAGCCGCGGAACCGCAAGGCGCCCAGAGGGTCGGTGCGGCCTCGGACCTCCGTGGCCCACTCCTCCCGCACGAGGCGCCGAAGCCGCTCGTAGGCGGGCTTGGGAGTGAGGTCGCGGCGCAGCAGCCCGCCGGGGGCACCCATCCACGCGCCGTCCTGCAGGTCCCACCAGGTGACGGCCTGCACCGCCGGATGGCTGAACAGCAGGCGGTAGAGGCTCTCGACGTAGTCGGCCTGGCGCTCTTCACCGCCCTCCTCCTCCGGCCACGGCTGCAGCATCCATCCGTGCTTGCCCGACACCACGGTCAGTTCCGTGAAGTGCAGCGGAAGCCCGTACTGGGAGAACCTCTCGCAGCGGTCCCAGATCTCCTGCAGCGGCGTTTCGCCCTGGTGCATGTGGCTCTGCAGGCCGAGGGCGTCGACGGGCGCGCCCCGGCGCAGCAGCTCCTCCACGATCGCCGCGAGCCCGTCACCGATCTGGTAGTCGTTGTAGAGGAGGAAGGCGTCGGGGTTCGCCTCGCGGGCCGCGCGGAGCGCCTCCTCCACGGCGTCCACGCCGGCGCGCGTCACCCAGCCTGAGACCGGGTTGTCGAAGTTGCCGGCGGCTTGGAGCTCGTTGAACACGTCCCACCAGTCCACGAGCCCGCGGAACCTCGCCACGAGGTCCATCACGCGACGGATCGCCAAGCCGCGCACGGCGTCGGGGTCGTCGGGTAGCCACTTGGGGACGACCTCGTGCCACACGAGCGGATGCCCCTTGCGCTGGATGCCTCGCTGCTTGAGCCACTCGGCCTGCGCCCGCAGCCTCTCCTCGCGGGTCTCTCCGGGGGCTGGCTCGTAGGTGCCCCAGTAGAACCCGAGCGTCGCGTAGTTCAGGAGGCCCGCGAACCGCTCCTCGTAGGCCGTCTCTAGGGCTGGATCCTCGTATCCGAGCAGCGGAAAGCAGTTGCAGCCGAAGAGGAACGCGTGCCGCTCGTGCCGGGCCTCGATCGTGGCGGAGAGGGGCCGGCCGGCGCGGTCCGTGGCCCGAAGGGTGAAGTCGCCCTTCCTGTGGCGCTCGATGCGCTCTTCGACGGCCTCGGGATGGAGGGGTTCGGAAGAAGCCATGCGTCTCCGATTCGGCGCGGGAGCCGAGCGGTCCTGCGCGGGGCCCGGCGGGTAGCATCGCGCCGTGAGGATCCGTTTCGTTCGGCTGGTCCTGCCGAAGAAGCACGCGTTCGCGATCAGCCGCGGCGTGTCGACCGAGTCCAAGGCTCTGTTCGTCCTGGCCGAGGAGGAAGGGCTGACCGGCTTCGGCGAGTTCTCGGTCGGCACGGCCGACCCGCTGACGCCCGAGGAGGCCCGTCGGGACCTCGAGGCGCTGATCGGCGAAGGGATCGACGGCCTGTCGATCGCCGAGGTGTACGCCGAGATGCGCCGGAGAGGCCTGCCCGGCGCAACGATGGCTGCGCTGGACATCGCGCTCTGGGACCTTGCCGCGAAGAAGGCCGGCATGCCGCTGCACACGATGCTCGGCCTGCCCTCCAGGCAACCTCCGACCAGCATCACGATCGGCATCAACCCGCCGGAGGTCGTCCGAGAGCGGGTCCCCGAGCTGCTTTCGAGCGGCTGCAGGTTTCTGAAGATCAAGCTCGGCTCGAAGGACGGGCTGGAGGCGGACAAGGCGAGCTTCGAGGCCTCCCGCGAGGCGGCCGGACCGTTCGGCGCAGGGCTGCGCGTCGACGCCAACGGCGGCTGGACCTTGGAGGGCGCGCTCCAGATGCTGCCGTGGCTCGCCGAGCGCGGCGTGGAGTACGTCGAGCAGCCGCTCCCGCGCGGGGCGGAGGACCAGCTGCCGGAGCTGTTCGCCAAGCGGCCTCTGCCGATCTTCCTGGACGAGTCCGTGCGGTTCTCGGAGGACGTTCCGAAGGTCGCCGACCGTTGCGACGGGGTCAACCTGAAGCTGATGAAGTGCGGCGGCATCCAAGAGGCGATGCGGATCGTGGCCGTGGCCCGGGCGCACGGCCTGCAGAC
>CALGMO010000062.1 GCA_937961665.1 uncultured Fimbriimonadaceae bacterium | reverse complement strand
TCGCCGTCGACGACGGTCAGAAGGTGCCGAGCCTCGTTCCGGTGTACGCCGGCGCCGAATACCCCGAGCGGGAGATTTGGGACCTGTTCGGCATCGTGTTCGAGGGCAACGAGCAGTCCCAGCGCTTCCTGATGCCGGACGACTGGGTGTGGCACCCCCTGCGCAAGGAGTACCCGCTCGGCGGCGAGGACGTGGAGTTCGCCGGAGGCGAGCGGGGCCCGGCCGTCGAGGACATCGCCATGCCGCACGCCGGGGAGAGCTTCGAGGGCAAGACCGGCACCGAAGAGGTCAGCGGCCGCTGACCGGACCCTGCCGCTCGCCTGCCGACGATCCCGGCCCGGAAAGGTAGAATCCGCCGAAGGTTCCGAGCATGTCGCAGACCAATCCTCCCACCTTCATGCCGTCGACCGAGACGGTGTTCCAGCGCGTCGGCGAAAACACCATGGTCGTGAACATGGGCCCGCAGCACCCCAGCACGCACGGCGTCCTGCGCGTGGTCTGCGAGCTCGAGGGCGAGACGATCGTCAAGGCCCGCTGCCAGATCGGCTACCTCCACACCGGCATGGAGAAGGAGGCCGAGTATCAGCAGTACCACAAATGCGTGGTGATGACCGACCGCATGGACTACCTGAACGCCAACGGCAACAACCTGGCCCATGCTCTGGCGGTCGAGAAGCTGCTCGGTTGCGAGATTCCCAAGCGGGCGCAGTACCTGCGCGTGATCCTTGCGGAGCTGAGCCGCATCGCCTCGCACCTGGTCTGGCTGGGCACCCACGCTCTGGACCTGGGCGCGATGACGCCGTTCTTCTACGTGTGGCAGCAGCGCGAGATGATCCTGGACATGTTCGAGATGATGTCCGGGGTCCGCATGATGCCCAGCTGGATCGTGCCTGGGGGTCTGCGCGGCGACATGCCCGAGGGCTTCGACAAGAAGCTGCTGCAGTTCCTCGACACCTTCCCCAAGGAGCTGGAGGTGGTCGAGGGTCTCCTCGTGGAGAACCCGATCTGGAAGGAGCGGACTTACGAGGTCGGCGTGCTCACCGCGGAGCAGGCCCTCGACCTCGGGTGCTCGGGTCCGATCCTGCGCGCCAGCGGCCTCGCATGGGACCTGCGCAAGTCCCAGCCGTACAGCTCCTACGAGGACTTCGACTTCCTCGTGCCGGTCGGGGAGAGGGGCGACGTCTACGATCGGTTCCTCGTCCGAATCGCCGAGATGAAGGAGAGCTGCAAGATCCTTCGTCAGGCGATCGAGGGCCTTCCCGAGGGAGACTTCCGAACCAGCGACCGCAAGATCGCGCCCCCGCCGCGGCACGAGCTGGACACCTCGATGGAGTCGCTGATCCACCACTTCAAGCTGTACACCGAGGGGTTCCGTCCGCCGGTGGGAGAGGCGTACGCCGCCGTAGAGGGCCCGAAGGGCGAGCTTGGCTTCTACATCGTGAGCGACGGCACGAACCGCCCCTACCGCTGGCACGAGCGGCCGCCGAGCTTCATGAACCTGAAGGCGCTAGAGGTGCTCGCGGTGGGTCGCCTGATCGCCGACGTGGTGGCGATCATCGGGTCGATCGACATCGTTCTCGGCGAGATCGACCGCTGATCGGGGGGCAGAGTCCCGGCCACGTTCCGTCTGGCACGGATAATGCAGGTTGATCCTCTGCGCCCGCGGCGCAGGAAGGAGACCTGCATGAAGAAGAAGAATGGATTCACGCTGATTGAGCTCTTGGTGGTGATCGCCATCATCGCGATCCTCGCCGCGATCCTGTTCCCGGTGTTCGCGCAGGCCAAGGAGTCCGCGAAGAAGACTGTGGGCCTCTCGAACCTGAAGCAGGTGGCCACGGGCATCACGATCTACACCACGGACCACGACGACGTGTTCCCGCTGACCGTGATCCCCAACGCGTCCGGCAACTGGCAGTTCAATCTGCTGGCCGAGGTCCCCACGAACTGGCGCATCGACAACCCCGCGACCAACGCCCGGCACTCGATCTATTGGGCGAACAGCGTGCGGCCGTACATCAAGAACGAGCAGATGTACGCGCACAACAGCGGCAACGACCAGACCAACCCGCCCACCACGACCCTCGGCCGGACGCCCACCCGCATGGGCGCAACGATGAACGGCCTGCTGCACAACTACCCCACCACGCAGATCGCCAACCCCGCGCTGGTCACCATGATCTGGTACGGGCAGGGGAAGACCAACCGCGTGGGACAGTCGCTCCCGGTGCCGCAGCTGCGGTGCGGAGCGCCCGCCACGCAGACCTGCATCTTCAACCCCACGGCGTATCCGGACAGCTGGGCCGGCGGCGGGAACGCGTTCGCCTCGGCCTGGTTCGTCCCCTCGGGCGCGACGACCCACTGGGCCTACCAACAGGGCACGGTCTTCGTGAGGGCCGACACCTCGGCGAAGTTCCTGAAGATCGGCGCGCCGAACGCCACGGGGCTGGACATGCTCCGGGATCCGTTCAGCTCGTACGACGCCAACGGGAGGGCGCTGACCTACACCGGCTGCCGACCGAGCGGCTCGACGGGGCCGTACTACTGGTGCTACTTCCGGCCGGACCGCGAGGAGTAGGACGATGCGGGCGCTCACCCTGTTGATGGCTTCCCTCCTCGTTCTTGCCGGCTGCTCCGGCTCCGGCGGGGGTTACGACGAGCCCGAGCAGACCACGGGCACGGGGACGCAGTACGAGTCGGCGACGAGCGGGGCCGACGCCGCTGGCGGATCGCAGTCGCAGACCAAGGGCGACACCGCGCAGAGCGAGAACTGACCCCCCGAGGAACGGACCCGCGACGGGGCCGGCGCGACCCGCGCGCCGGCCCCGCCCCCTTGTGCGGCCGAGGGCGAACTCCCGCGGATCGGGTACCGTAGAAGAAGGAGCGGGACGAGCCCCGCCTCGGAGTCGCCGCAACGATGAGCCAGAGTTCCGACACGCCGACCCTGCGCTTCTCTCCCAAGGCCGTCGCCGAATTGGAGAGCCTCAAGACGCACTATCCCAACCTCAAGGCTTGCATCCTTCCGGCCCTTTGGATCGCCCAGCGCGAGTACGGCGGACACCTGCCCCCCGAGGCCATCGCCGAGGTCGCTTTCCGGCTCAAGCGAAGCCCCGCCGAGGTCCAAGGGGTGGCGACCTTCTACTCGATGTACAACACCGAGCACAAGCCGGGACGGCACATGATCGAGGTCTGCACCTGCCTGACCTGCCACGTGTGCGGAGCCTCCAACATCGTCGCCTACCTCGAGAAGAAGCTCGGCATCAAGATGGGCGAGACGACCCCGGACGGGATGTTCACCCTGCACGGGGTCGAGTGCCTGAACGCCTGCGACCGCGCGCCTCTGATCCAGGTCGGCGACGAGTACCACGGGCCGATGGACGAGGCCAAGATCGACGCGCTCCTCGAGCGGCTCCGAAACGAGCCGGAGAGCAAGGTCGTCGCGCTGGCCGACGCGATCGTTCAGGTTCACCTCAAGGAAGAGGAGCGGGAGAAGGCGCGCCAAGCCGCCGCGTCGGTGCAGAGCTGATCCGTCTCCGCAGGGAATTCGACATGGGTGAGTACAAGCTGCTTCTCCGTCATTCCGGCGATCCCTCCTACGCCACGCTGGACGGCTACCAGCGGCAGGGAGGCTACGACGGCCTGCGCAAGGCGCTGGCCATGGATCGCCAGCAGGTCATCGACGAGGTCAAGACCTCCGGTCTGCGCGGCCGCGGAGGTGCCGGCTTCCCCGCTTGGATCAAGTGGAACGGCCTGCCGAAGGAGAAGACCAAGCCGCACTACATCATCTGCAACGCGGACGAGGGCGAGCCGGGAACCTTCAAAGACAAGCAGCTGATGGAGACGTGCCCGTTCCTCGTCGTGGAGGGCATGACCATCGCGGCGTATGCCACGCAGGCGGACGTCGGCTACATCTACATCCGCGGCGAGTTTGTGGACGCCGCCCGGTCGATGCGCCGGGCGATCGACGAGGCGTACCGCGCGGGCTTGCTCGGTCGGAACATCCTGGGCTCCGGCATGAACTTCGACCTGCACATCCACACCGGAGCCGGAAGCTACGAGTGCGGCGAGGAGAGCGCGCTCATGAGCTCGCTGATGGGCGAGCGGGGGATGCCGAGGCTGAAGTTCCCCCACGCCCCTCTGCCGACGATCAGCGGGCTGTGGGACAGCCCCACCCTGATCAACAACGTCGAGACCTACGCCTGCGCGCCGTTCATCCTCGCCAACGGCGGCGCCTGGTACGCCAGCATCGGTGCCTCCACCAAGAACTCGCGCGGCACCAAGATCTTCTCCGTGAGCGGGCACGTCAACAAGCCCGGGAACTACGAGGTCGAGTTCGGCACGCCGCTCATGGAGCTTCTGGAGATGGCGGGCGGCATGAAGGGCGGAGAATTGAAGGCCTGCGTGCCAGGCGGCTCGTCGGTGCCGATCCTGAACGCCGAGGCCTGCCAGAAGGCGATCATCGGCTACGAGGAGATGATGGAGGTCGGCTCGATGGTCGGCTCAGGCGGGTGCATGTTCCTGAACGAACACACCAGCATCGTCGACTTCATCTGGCGCACGTCGATTTTCTACAAGGACGAGTCGTGCGGCAAGTGCACCCCATGCCGCGAGGGCACCCGGTGGATGTTCCTGATCCTGGACCGCATCCGATCCGGCCAAGGGCGCATGGAGGACCTCCAGCTGCTGGAGGACGTGTGCCGCCAGATCGACGGCCGGTCGTTCTGCGGGCTCGGCGACGCCGCGGCCTGGCCGGTGGCCGGAGCGCTCAAGGTGTTCCGGCACGAGTTCGAGGAATTCATCCGCAGCGGAAGAAGCCTCGCGGCGAGAGCCTAGCCCCCGCCTCCGGAGAGCCTGCGCAGAGCCTCGCTCGCGACCCAAGCGACCGACGGCTCGCCCAGACCCGGCTCCCACGTCAGCCGGTGTGGAACGCCGGGGAGCAGGTCGAAGGCGTTGTCGGGCACGGGCGATTCTCCGTCGCGATCGAGGAGCACGCCCCAGGCCCAAGCGTCCGACTCCAGCTCCACCGTGGGGCCGTCCCTCCGCAGCCTGATCCGCGCCTCGGGGAGAGCCAGGTCCCGGAAGCGAGCCTTCAACAGGCGGTGCCGCAGCACCGTCCCGTCCCCCAGGCTCAACAGGGCGGCGAAGCCGGCTCGCTCGAAGCTGGCCTCCCTCCACTCCCGATCGGAGGTCTCCAGCAGGACGGTGGAGGAGTTCGGGGCGAGCGCCACGGGCCTGGGTTCGGCCTCGAACGGCCGGCCCTCGAAGAGGAACACCCCGGCCTGCAGGGTGCCCTCCACGGTCTGGTCGGTGTCGTTCACGCCGAAGACCAGCACGCGATCGCCCTCCTCTGCCACAACGACCGCCACGGGGGAGAATGCGCGGCGCACCGCGTGGAAGGCGGGCTTCCGGCGCAGCCGATGGTCCTGGGTGGTCCATCCCATCGCGACGGGCCAGGAGTCGTTGAACATCCAGAACACCGCGCTGGCGGAGTCGAACATTCGGCGGCGGTAGTTCCGGATGTATTCGTCCAAGCCCTCCGCCTGAAGCACGCCGCTCAGGAGCGCGAAGTCCTCCAAGGGAACGTCCTCGGGGTTCAAGCCGGTCCACTCGCGGAACGTCTCGTACGCGCGGCCCTGCGCGCCCTCCGCGCCCGGCAGCCAGGCGAAGAAGTTGTCGTGGTGGCGCCACGCTGGGGAGTGGACTCGGCGCTGGTCGGCTGGCAGGAACTCCCGAAGCGTCTTCGGCACCGAGCAGCCCAGCACGCCGCCCTCGTTGGGAAAGCGGTCGTTGCGGCGACGATACTGCCACCAGTCGGCGAACCGGCCGGCCAGCGACACCTCCCAAGGGTGCTGGTCGCCCACCCGGGGATCGTTGGGCAGCGAGCCGTCCGGCGACCACGGCGAGCCCGGCCAGTACGGGACGTGGGGCGCGCGTTCCGCCACCGCGGCCGGCAGCAGCTCGAAGAAGATCGGCAGGTGGGGGGCCTTCGGCTCACCCTGCATCTGCGGCCACTCGGCGTCGGCCTGGAGCACCTCGTTGTTGCCGCACCACACGGCCAGCGACGGATGGGCGCTCAAACGCAGGGTCTGGTGCCTGGCCTCCTCCTCCGCTTCCTTGCGCAGGAAGGGGTCGGAGGCGTCCGTCTTCGCGCAGGCGTAGGCAAAGTCGTGCCACACCAGCAGCCCCAGCTCGTCGCAGGCATCCGCCATGGCCTCGGGCAGGTAGGAACCGCCTCCCCACACGCGCAGAAGGTTCATGTTCGCCTCCCGAGCCATCATGGCTAGCGTCCTCCAACGCTCGGCGGGCGTCGTGGAGTACAACAGGTCGGCCGGCACGAGGTTGGCTCCCTTGCAGAACACCGGCCTGCCGTTCACCCGCAGGACGAACCGGGACCCGCCGTTCGGATCCTCCGGCTGATCGATCTCCACCCTTCGGAAGCCTGTGCGGAGCGAGCCTTCCCGCTCGGACCCCGCGGCCTCGAGCCGCCATCGCAGCGTGCAGAGGGCCTGCGAGCCAACCCCGGCCGGACTCCACAACGGCGGCCTGGGCACCGACCAGGAGCAGCGGTGGAGCGAGCGGCCCCGGGATAGAACGAACTCCGCCCGGCCCTCCAGATGCAGCTCCGGCATCTCCCACTCCACCCGCGCCAGCTGCCCCTCGGCGAGTTCGGAATCCACCTCTAGCAGCAGCCCTACCTCCGCCTCCGACAGGTCGTCGCTCAAGCGGTGCGTGACGCCGACGCCGTCCAGGAACAGAGGCCCTCGCTCCAGCCGAACCGAACCGAGCAGGCCCACGTTGACCAGCCGGGGATTCCAGTCCCAGCCGCACTGGTATTGGGGCTTGCGAAGCCAGTTCCTGCGGGTGCCGACGCTGATCCGATCCGGCAGCCAGCCTTGGACCGGACGATCGATCACGGACCGGGCACCGGAGTCGACCACGACGGCGATCTCGTTCCGCCCCGGCCTCAGGTGCGGTCCGCAGGGGAGCCGGTGGGGCCGGTGAGCGTTGCACACGGTGCCGATCTCCGCCCCGTTGAGGAACACCCGGCCGAAGCACTCGACGAGCTCCAGCACCAGCCGCCAGCCGGCCAGATCCGTCCCGGAGGGAACGTCGAACTCCCGGCGGTAGACCCAGAACGCGTCCTCGACCCATCGGGCGCCGAGGGAGTTCAGGCCCAGCTCGAGGTCGGGGAGCAACCCCGCTCGCTGAAGCGCCAGGTGAACCGGCTCGGGCACCTGGGTCGGAATCCACGGGCCACCCGACGCTGGACCGAGCGCGAGCGCCTCCGGGCCATCCTCGCAGAAGGCGAGGCGCCAATCTCCGTCCAAAGTCAGGCTAACGGGGCGGTGCATGGCCGATTATGGCTCCCCCAAAAGGCGGCGCG
>CALGMO010000061.1 GCA_937961665.1 uncultured Fimbriimonadaceae bacterium | reverse complement strand
GAAGACTACATGGCCGCGATCGCGGACTGGGTGCGCATGGTGGACAACGGCATGACCACGTGCCCGGAGAACCCGGGCCACACCCGGAGCGACTGCCACGCCTGGTCTGCGCACCCGGCTCTGGGGTTTCTGCAGTGGGTTGCGGGCGTGACCAGCGAGGCGGTCGGCTGGGAGCGGGCGAGGGTTGAGCCGCATCCGGGGAAACTCGGGCGCTTCCAGGCACGGATCGCGCACCCGAAAGGGGACCTGGAGGTGCGGTACGAGGCCGGCCGCGTGGAGGTTCGCACGCCCGTGCCGGCCACGGTGGTTTGGAACGGCCGGGAATCGCGCGTCGAACCGGGGTTCCACCGGTTCGACTGAGGGGGAAGAGAAAAGGCCGGGCCGCCCTGCGGCGGCCCGGCCTGCGTCTGCGGAGCGGCGGCGCTCAGTACAGGAACATCGGCTTGCCCTGGATGTTGCGCACGCAGGGCCGATACTCCTCGACGTCGTACAGCTCGTCGACGTCCACGCGCTTCAGGCCGTCCATGATCATGTCGATCGGCACGCTGCCGTAGGTTCCGTTCCGCAGGTTCACCATCCGGTTGCTGGTGCCGCTGTCGATCAGGTTGATGGCCATCGTGGCGTAGTTCGTGGACACCATCAGGTCGAGGCTGTCCGGGGCGCCGGAGCGCATGAGGTAGCCGATCTGCTGGTACAGGGTCTCCTCGCCCGTCACCTTCTTCAGGCGGTCGGCCAGGATCAGGCCCACGCCGCCGAGCTTGCGGTGGCCGTACGGATCCTCCTCGCCGGTCTCGATCACGTCGCCGCCCTCCATGACCGCGCCCTCGGAGACCACGACCATCGAGTAGTTGCTCGGGTTCTCCTTCTTGTCCTTCACGAGCAGCTGGCCGAGCTTCTCGACGTTGAAGGGCACCTCGCAGATGATGCAGCGGTCCGCTCCGCTGAGGTACGAGCTGATCAGCGAGGTCTCACCGCTGTTCCGGCCGAACAGCTCGATGACGGCGATGCGCTCGTGGCTGCCGGTGCTCGTTCGGAGCTGGTGGATGAACTCCACCGTTCGGGTGATCGCCGTGCTGAACCCGAGGCAGTAGTCGGTGCCGTACACGTCGTTGTCCATCGTCTTCGGGACCGCGACGACGTGGAATCCCTCCTTGTGCAGGCGGTGCGCGTAGCTGAGGGTGTCATCGCCGCCGATCGGCACCAGCGCGTCGACTCCGAGGTACTCGAGCGCGCGCAGCACGTGCGGCGTGAAGTCGTAGAAGCCGTCCTCCTTCTTGTACTTCTCGGCCTGGGGCTTGAGGAACTCGGGGATCGCCTTCTCCTTCACCCGCTGAGGGTTGGTTCGGCTGCTGTGGAGGAACGTTCCGCCCATGCGGTGGATGGTCCTCACCGCGATGCGGTCGAGGTTCATCACGTACTGGTCCAAGCTGGACGGATCGTCCGGGTTGACCATCAGGGGGCCGAGCCAGCCGCGGCGGAAGCCGATCACTTCGTAGCCACGGTCGAGAGCCAGGTTCACGAGAGTCCGAATGCAGGGGTTGAGGCCGGGCACGTCGCCGCCGCCCGTCAGGACGGCGATCTTCTTGGTCTTCTTTCCGCTCATGGCAGTGGGAAGGATACCGGAAATGGGTCTTTCGGCACTTTCGCCCGTCAGGAGACGCGCTCCACAGACGCCTCGTTGTAGAGGAGCATCACCACCGGCTTTCGGGCGATCTCGCTTCCGTCGGTCGTCGCGGTGGCGGCGCCGGCGGCGAGCCCCCAGCGGAGCGCCTCCGGCCAGTCGCTTCCCTCTCCAAGGGCCCAGAGCAGCGCCCCGAGCATGGAGTCTCCGGAGCCGATGGTGCTCCGAGACTCGACTTGGGGCGAGCGGCCCAGCCAAGCGCCGTCGGCCGTGGCCAGCGCCGCGCCGTCCTTGCCCATGGAAACGATCACGTTCTCGGCCATCGACCGAAGGTCGCGTGCGGCGGAGACGGCGGCCGAGCGGTCGGGAAGAGCTGTCCCCAGGAGCCGCTCCGCCTCGCGCAGGTTCGGCTTGATCAGGTCCGGCCGCATCTGCACGCCGAGGCGCATGGCTTCGCCGTCGGCGTCCAGCAGCACTCGGCAGCCCTCCCTGCGGGCGAGCTCGCCCAACGTGCGGAAGGCGTCGGGAGGCACCCCCGGCGGAAGGGAGCCTCCCAGCGCCACCCAATCCGCACGGTGGAAGAGGTTCTCGCAGTGGGCCAGCAACCGGTGCCACTCCTCTTCCGAGATCGTGGGCCCCGCCTCGTTCAGCGTCGTCGGCGGTCCGTCGCCGCTCTCGATGCTGGTGTTGACCCGGGTCGCGCCCGCGGCCTCGACGAACGAGTTGTGGACGCCCTGCGAGTGGAGAACATGGCGGATCTGGGCCCCGGTGCCTCCGCCGAGGAACCCGGTGGCGATCGTCCTGCCGCCCAGCTCGGCGACCACGCGCGAGAGGTTCACCCCCTTGCCCCCGGCGTCCGTCTCCACACGCTCCACGCGGTTGGTGTCGCCCACACGGAGGCCGGGCACGAAGACCACCCGGTCCACGCACGGGTTGAGCGTCACGGAAACGATCACTGGGCCATGACCTCGGCGAGCAGCAGCTTCTCCGGATCCACCCTCCTCGGGGTGTTCAGAATCTCCGAAAGCGGCGTGCCGACCAGCCGACCCCCGACGAGGCCGGCCATCTCGGCCGTGTGGCCGGCGGTGAGCCTCTCCACGGCAAACGCGCCGAGCCGGAGACCGAGCACGCGGTCGAAGGCCGTGGGGCTGCCGCCTCGCTGGATGTGGCCGAGCACGACGTAGCGCGTGTCGAAGCCGGTCATCTCGGCGACCCTGGGACTGATCTCCGCGGCGTGGCCGGCCCCCTCGGCGACAACGATGATGCTGCTGCGCTTGCCCCTCGCGCCGGCGCCCCTGAGCTTGTCGCAGATGCCGGGGAGCGAGTAGGGAACCTCCGGGATCAAGATGGCCTCCGCGCCGCCGGCCAGGCCCGCTTCGACGGCGATGAAGCCGTTCCGGCGCCCCATCACCTCGACGACGAACACCCGCTCGTGGGAATAGGCCGTGTCCCGGATCCGGTCGATCGCGTCCACGGCGATCCCGACGGCCGTGTCGAAGCCGATGGAGTAGTCCGTTCCGTTCAGGTCGTTATCGATCGAGCCTGGGATTCCGTACACCGGAAAGCCGAACTCTTGGTGGAGAACCAGCGCGCCCGTGAGCGACCCGTCGCCGCCGATGACCACCAGCCCCTCGACGCCGTTCTTCCGCAGTTGGGCGACGGCCCGCTCGCGGCCCTCCTTCTCGCGGAACTCCTTGCACCGCGCGGTCTGAAGGATCGTTCCGCCACGGTTGATGATGCCGCCCACCGACTTGCTGTCCATCGGCTGGAACTCGTCGAGCAGGATGCCGCTGTACCCGTGCTGGTAGCCCAGAACCTCCATCCCCCGTCCGATGGCCGTGCGGACGACCCCGCGGATCGCCGCGTTCATTCCCGGTGCGTCGCCGCCGCTGGTGATGAGTGCGATTCTCTTCATCGCTGCCGATCCTCCTGCCGCGAACCCATTATGCCCGTTGAGCGTCCGCGGAACCGCTACAATTCCCCACAGAGGCATGGACACGCTCGGTAGCCGATCCCTGTCGAGGCCCGTCTTCGAGGCGATGCGCGCCGTGGTCGACGTGCATCCCGAGGATTCGCTGGTGCGCGCCGCGAGCCTCCTGAGGGATGGCCACCCCGGGGTGCTGCCGGTTGTGGACGGCCGGACCCTGATCGGCGTGGTGACCGATCGGTCCTTGGCGGAGGCCATCGCGCTGGGTCGCGACCCGCTGGACGCGGTCCGATCGGCGACGCAGCCCTACCTGGAGGTCAGGCCCTACGCCTCGGGGGCGGAGGCGCTGCGCCTCCTCGTGGAGTCGGGCGAGCCTGGGCTCCTGGTGGTGGACGACCTCGGCAACCTGCTGGGTGTGGTCTCGCCGTCCGACCTCGTCGCGGACACGCGGCTGGAGCCCTCCCCGTCGATCGTGGGCGGAATGGCCACTCCCTTCGGCGTGTACCTGACCGCCGGCTCGGTCAGGGCGGGCGCTCCGGGGTGGGCGCTCGCGTCGACCGGAGCCCTGTTGTTCCTGCTGTATGTGGCCGCGGCGTTGCTCGCCTGGTGGCTGCACGGAGCCGCGGGAGGTCCGCCTTGGCTTCGGCAGACGATCGCCGCCGTCGGACCCACCGCGCTGTTCCTTCTCGGGCTGCGCGCCTTGCCGCTCTCGCGGATCCACGGCGCGGAGCACAAGGTCGTGCACGCCATCGAGCGGGGCGAGCCTCTGGTGCCCGCCGTGGTCGCCAGGATGCCTCGCGTGCATCCTCGCTGCGGCACCAACATAGCGGTCGGGGCTACGCTGTTCCTCGGCATCGCCACCAGCAGGGCGATCCCCGATGAGAGCCTGCGCCTGATCGTCGCCGCGGTCGTCACGCTGCTCTTCTGGCGTCGCATCGGCGAGGTGTTCCAGCGGTTCGTGACGACGCGCGAACCGAACCGGCGCCAGCTGGAGGTCGCGATTCGCGCCGGGCGCGAGTTGCTGGAAGCCTATCGTTGGTCGAGGATCGGCCGGCCAAGCCTCTGGCTCCGCCTGAAGAACAGCGGCCTGTTCCACGTGATGGCCGGTTCCTTGGCCGCCTATGCGGTCGTGGCGGCCGCTCTCTGGATCCTCGGTTGGCCTTTGGGACTGTGAGGGGCGGAGCGCGGCCCCGCCCCTTCCAGGCCGGCTAGACGAGCAGACCGGTGGAGTCCGGTCGGAAGGACTGCAGAACCTTTTGGTAGTTGGCCCGCTCGTACGCGGCCGGCTCGGCGACGTTGATCTGGCTCATGCTGCCGATCATTTGCTGGACCGACTCGTACTCGTGCTCGGCCATCCAAGTGGCCATGTCGCCGACGATCTCTCGGATCCGCCCCAGACCGCGAGCGAGGAGCTCGCTGGCGGTCATCGCGACGTTGGCTCCGGCCATCAGGGCCTTGAGAACCTCCCAGTGCGAGTGGACTCCGCTGGTGATGGCGAAGTCGAGCGGCACCCTGCCGTACAGGATGGCCGTCCAGTGGAGCGGGAGACGGATCTCGTGCGGCGAGCTGAGCACGAGGTTGGGCTTGACCTCCAGTTCCTCCAGGTCGAAGTCGGGCTGGTAGAAGCGGTTGAACATCACCAGACCCTTGGCGCCGGCGTGGGCGAACTTCCTGGCCATGTTGCTCATCGAGCTGAAGTAGGGCCCGACCTTCACCGCGACAGGGATTCGCACCGAGGCGACGACCTCCGAAACGACCTCGGTGTACATCCTCTCGACCTCCGAACCCTCCACGTCGGGGTTGGTGGCCAGATAGTAGATGTTCAGCTCGAGCGCGTCCGCCCCGGCCTCCTCCATCAGCTTGGCGTACTGTGTCCAGCCACCCTTCGAGACGCCGTTAAGGTTGGCGATCACGGGCAGCTTGGTGGACTCCTTGGCCTGACGGATCAGGTTCAGGTAGCCGTCGGGTCCGACGTGGTACTGCTCGGCCTGGGGAAAGTAGCTGAGCGCTTCGGCGTAGCTCTCCGTGCCGTAGGCCAGGTAATGGTCGAGAATCCGGCTTTCGAGGTTGATCTGCTCCTCGAAGAGCGAGAACAGCACGATCGCGGGCGCGCCGGCGTCCTCGAGGCGACGGATGCCGTCGAGGTCGCTGGACAGGGGCGAGGCCGAGGGGACCACCGGGTGGTCCAGCTCGAGTCCGAGGTAGCGGGTTTTCAGGTTCATTGCGACGACTCCTTCGTCTCAGCCATCTGCTGCAGGGCGGCGTACCGGGCCCGGGCGTCCCTCTCGGCTTGCGCGAGGAGCGCCGCGGCGACCTCGGGGTTGCTCTGGGCGAGCATCCGGTACCGCGTCTCGTTGTAGGCGTAGTCCTTGTACGGGATCGATGGCGGCTTGCTGTCGAGCTGGAGCGGGTTCTTGCCCTCGGCCGCCAGCGCGGGGTTGTAGCGGTAGAGCGGCCAGTGCCCGCACTCCACGGCCAGCTTCTGCTGGTTGAGGCCCTTGCGCATGTCGATGCCGTGCGCGATGCAGTGCGAGTAGGCGATGATGAGCGACGGCCCATCGTAGGCCTCCGCCTCCAGGAACGCCCGCAGGGTCTGGGCGTCGCTGGCCCCCATCGCCACCTGGGCGACGTACACGTTGCCGTACTGCATGACCATGCGCCCCAGGTCCTTCTTCGAGCCGGGCTTTCCTCCCGCGGCGAACTTGGCCACGGCGCCCCGGCTGGTGGACTTGGACGCCTGCCCTCCCGTGTTGGAGTACACCTCGGTGTCCAGGACCAGGATGTTCACGTTCCGGCCGCTGGCCAGCACGTGGTCCAGCCCGCCGTAGCCGATGTCGTAGGCCCAGCCGTCGCCGCCGATGATCCAGACGCTCCTGGGGATGAGCGCGTCGGCCACGTGGAGCAGGTCGCGCTCCTCGTTCGACCGCGGGTCCGCGAGCAGAGCCTTGAGCTCGGCCACGTTCGTCCGCGCCTCCTCGACCGTCGGCTTCTCGGCGAGCAGGCGGTCGGCGAGGTCGTCGCCGATCCGCGCCCGGAGCTTCTCCACCAGGGTCTTGGCGTAGGCGTTCTGATGGTCGAGGGCCAGGCGCATGCCGTATCCGAATTCGGCGTTGTCCTCGAAGAGCGAGTTGCTCCAAGCCGGACCCCTGCCGTCCTTGTTCTTCGTCCACGGCGTCGTCGGCAGGTTGCCGCCGTAGATCGACGAGCACCCGGTGGCGTTCGCGATCACGGCTCGGTCGCCGAACAGCTGGCTGACCAGCTTCACGTAGGGAGTCTCGCCGCAGCCGGCGCAGGCGCCGGAGAACTCGAACAGGGGCGTGAGAAGCTGCACGTTCTTGATCGTGTTGAACTTCGGCGCGTTGCCGTTCGACGGGTACTCGGTCAGCTTCTCGAAGAAGTTCCAGAACGCCACCTCGCGGTCGTGGATCTCCCGGATCGGCTCCATGTTCAGGGCCTTGCGGCTGACGTTGGACTTGTCCTTCGCCGGGCAGACCTCGACGCAGAGCCCGCAGCCGGTGCAGTCCTCGACCGAGAGCTGCAGCGTGAAGCGGCGGTGGGAATATTCGCGCCACTTCGCGGGGGCCGACCGGAACCCTTCCGGCGCGCCGGCGAGCTCCGACTCCGGATAGATCTTCGTTCGGATCACGCCGTGCGGACAGACGAGCGAGCACTTGCCGCACTGGATGCAGAGGTTCTCGTCCCAGACCGGCGCCTCCAGCGCGATGTTGCGCTTCTCCCACTTGGTGGTGCCGGTCGGGAAGGTGCCGTCCGCAGGCATCTTGCTGACGGGCAGGAGGTCGCCGCGGCCGGCGATCATCTCCGCCGTCACGGTCTTCACGAACTCGGGGGCGTCGGCCGGCACGACTTCCTTCCTTCTCGGCTTGCCAGTGATCCGATCGGGCACCGGCACCTCGTGGATATGGTCCAAAGCCATGTCCACCGCCGCGAAGTTCTGCTGCACGACGGCCTCTCCCCGCTTGCCGTAGGTCTTGCGGATGGCGTCGCGGATCTTCTCGATCGCCTCCTCTCGCGGAAGCACGCCGCTCAGCGCGAAGAACGCGACCTGCATGATCGTGTTGATGCGCGAGCCCATGCCGGTCTTGCGCGCGACCTCGTAGGCGTCGACGGTGTAGAAGCGTAGCTTCTTGCGCAGGATCTGCTCCTGGATGTCGGCGGGCAGCTCGTCCCACACCTCGGATGCCGGGATCGGGCTGTTGAGCAGGAACACGCCGCCCTCCCGCGCGATGTCGAGCACCGGGTACCTCTGCACGAGGCCGAACTGGTGCACCGCGACGAAGTCCGCCTTCTGCAGAAGGTACGTGCTCTTGATCGGGCGGGGTCCGAAGCGGAGGTGCGACACCGTCACCGAGCCGGACTTCTTGGAGTCGTAGACGAAGTAGCCCTGGGCGTAGTTGTCCGTCTCCTCGCCGATGATCTTGATCGAGTTCTTATTCGCGCCGACCGTTCCGTCGGAGCCCAGTCCCCAGAACACGGCCTTGACCACGTCGTCCGGCTCCGTCACCCAAGACGGGTCGAAGTCGATGCTGGTGTTCGCTACGTCGTCGATGATCCCGACCGTGAAGTGGTTCTTGGGCTGCTCCTTGGCGAGCTCGTCGAACACGCCCTTGACCATCGCCGGCGTGAACTCCTTGGAGCCGAGACCGTAGCGGCCCCCAACGATCTTGGGCAGGCTCTGGAGCTTCGAGGAGCCCTCCAGGAACGCCTCGAGCAGCGCGGCGGCGACGTCCTGGTACAGCGGCTCGCCGTTCGCTCCGGGCTCCTTCGTGCGGTCGAGGACGGCGACGCGGCGCACGGTGGAGGGCAGCGCCGCGACCATCGCCCGGCCGTCGAACGGGCGGTACAGGCGGACCTTGAGCAGGCCGACCTTCTCGCCCGCCGCGTTCAGCGCCTCGATGGCCTCCTCGGCCGTCTCGGCGCCCGAGCCCATCATCACGATCACGCGCTCGGCCTGGGGGTCGCCTACGTATTGGAACAGGCTGTAGCGGCGGCCGGTGAGCTCGGCGAACCGATCCATGGCCTCCTGGACGATTCCCGGTGTGGCGGCATAGTAGGGGTTCACCGTCTCACGGCCCTGGAAGTACACGTCCGGGTTCTGCGCGGTGCCTCGCATCACGGGGCGCTCCGGGTTCAGGGCCCGGTCGCGGTGCGCGCGGACGAGCTCGTCCGGGATCATCGCCCGGATCTGCTCGTCGGTGAGCTGCTCGATCTTCTGGACCTCGTGGGAGGTGCGGAAACCGTCGAAGGCGTGGATGAACGGCACGCGCGCCTTGAGGGTGGCGGCCTGCGCGATCAGCGCGAAGTTGTGCGCCTCCTGGACCGAGTTGCTGAGGAGGATGCCGAAGCCGGTCGACCGGGTGGCCATGATGTCGGAGTGGTCTCCGAAGATCGACAGGCCCTGGGCCGCGATCGCGCGCGCCGACACGTGGAACACGGTGCTGGTCAGCTCGCCCGCGATCTTGAACATGTTGGGGATCATCAGCAACAGGCCTTGGCTCGCGGTGAACGTCGTGGTGAGCGATCCGGCCTGCAGCGACCCGTGCACGGCGCCCGCCGCGCCGCCTTCGGACTGCATCTCCTGCACCAGCGGCACCGCGCCCCACAGGTTCTTCTTGCCGGCGACCGACCAAGCGTCGGCGAGCTCGGCCATGGTCGACGAGGGCGTGATCGGGTAGATCGCGATGACTTCGTTCGTCTTGTAGGCGACTGTTGCGGCGGCCTCGTTGCCGTCGATCGTGATGGGGTTCTTCATGGTCATGGCAGTTCCATTCGATCAGAGTCCGCGGCCGGCTCGACGGATGCCCCTCCGGGCCGGCGCCCGGGGTGGGGCTGCGACCGTCGGCTGAGCCGTCGGGTTCGGTCTCTCGGAGAGGCCGCTCGGCCTTGCCCGCCGACACGGAGGTCGGAAGCGGGCCATGGATCGTCTTCGGAGCGAGGGACGATCATCGTGCGCCATCCAGTTTACACAAGGAAATAGGTCCAAATACCCTCCTTGTCCGTTTTTGAACGAAAGGGGGCAATTCTGGTAGGGTCGGAGGGATGCTGCAGAGCTATCTCCGGCGGATCCTGCTCGCGCGCGTGTACGACGTCGCCGCGGAGACCCCCTGCGAGCTGGCGCCTGTTTTGAGCCGACGTCTGGGCTGCGAGGTCTGGCTCAAGAGAGAGGACCAGCAGTGCGTGTTCTCGTTCAAGCTCCGAGGCGCCTACAACAACATGGCCGGCCTCTCGAAGGAAGAGCTGGCGCGGGGCGTGGTGGCCGCCTCGGCGGGGAACCACGCGCAGGGGGTGGCGCTGGCCGCCCGGCGGCTCGGCGTGTCGGCCACCATCGTGATGCCCGCCACGACCCCGCGGATCAAGGTGGACGCCGTGAGGCGGCACGGGGCCGAGGTGGTGCTGTTCGGAGACAACTACGATGCGGCCTACGAGAAGGCCCTCGAGCTCGCGTCCTCGGCCGCGATGACGTTCGTGCACCCTTACGACGACCCCGACGTGATCGCCGGCCAGGGCACGATCGGCCTGGAGATGGTCCGGCAGATCCCGCAGCCCGTGGACGCCGTGTTCGTTCCCGTCGGCGGCGGCGGGCTGATCGCCGGAGTGGGCGTGTGCTACAAGGCGCTCCACCCGGAGACGAAGGTGGTCGGCGTGGAGCCGGAGGACGCCGACGCGATGGCGCGGAGCCTCCGCGCGGGCCGGAGGGTGCGGCTGGACAGGGTCGGCCGGTTCGCGGACGGCGTCGCCGTGCGGCAGGTGGGCGAGGAGACGTTCCGAGTCGCGCGGAAGGTCGTGGACGAGGTGGTGGTGGTCACGAACGACGAGATCTGCGCCGCCATCAAGGACCTGTTCGAGGACCGCAGGTGCGTGCTGGAGCCCGCGGGCGCGTTGGCCTTCGCGGGCCTCAAGCGCTATGTGCAGCGCAGCGGCAGGCGCGGCGGCCGCTTCGCGGCCATCGCCAGCGGGGCGAACCTGAACTTCGACACGCTTCGGCATGTCTCCGAGCGGGCGGAGATCGGCGAGCGGCGCGAGACAGTGTTCGCGGCGACCATCCCGGAGCGGCCGGGCAGCTTCTTGGAGTTCTGCGAGACGATCGGCCCGCACGAGATCACCGAGTTCAACTATCGGTACAGCCCAGGCCCGGACGCGCATGTGTTCGTCGGCCTGCGGACCGCCAACCCGACCGAGGTTGCGGGCCTGTTCGCGCGCCTAAGGGACCGCGGGTATGCGGTGGTCGACCTCACCGACGACGAGGTCGCCAAGCTGCACGTCCGCCACATGGTCGGCGGGCGGACCAAGGCCCGGCACGAGCGGCTCTTCACGTTCGTGTTCCCCGAAAGGCCGGGCGCGCTGCTGGGATTCCTGCGGCGCCTCGAGCAGCCGTGGAACATCAGCCTCTTCCACTACCGGAACCACGGCTCGGACTACGGGCGGGTGCTCGCGGGGATCCAGGTGCCGCCGGCCGATCGGGCGAGGCTCAAGGCCTTCCTCCGGGACTCTGGGCTGGAGTGGACCGAGGTGACCTCCAACCCGGCTTGCCGGCTGTTCCTGTGAGGCCGGGCCGAGGGACGGTCGTCAGGTAGCGGCCCTGCGGGCGAGCCGCACCTCGGCGAGCCAAGCGCACGCCGCGCCCACGACGGATCCGAGCGCCGCAGCGGCCAGAACGTCGCTCGGCCAGTGCACCCCCCGATAGACCCTGCTGAGAGCCACGCCGACCGCCCACAGGATCAGCGGCCAGCCCCGTCGGTCGCGGAGCATCAGCGCGGCGCAGACGGCGAGGGCGAAGCTGGTCACCGTGTGCCCGCTCGGGAAGCTGCCGAACCGGAACGGCTCCTGCGGGAGGGTCCATGCCACGAGGCTGGGGCGTTCGCGATCGAACAGATCCTTGAGGACCGAGTTGAGGATCCCCGAGGCTGCGAAGGCTCCCAGCAGGTACGGCAGTCTGGGCCTGACCGCGGGCCTCCTCCACGCCGCCAGGGCGAGCGCGGCCAACTGGATCTGACCCAGGCCCGTGTAGCTCAGAACCCAGAAGAGCGGGTCGAGCAGGGACGAGCGCCACCCCAGATGGATGGCGCGGAGCAGAGCGAAGTCGGCGTCGCGGACGGCCTCGAGCAACGGCAGCCAGTTTACTGCTCGGCGGAGTCACCTGGATCGGGAGCAGAGTCCGGCGGCGGAGGCGGGGGACGCCGGCCGGGCCTGCTTCTCGACCAGCGAACCAGCAGCACGATCGGCACCCAGATCACCGAGAAGACCACCACCACGACGGCCAGCTGCACGAGCCACCGGAGAACCGCGAACAGCGCGTTCCAAGCTCCGAACCACGCCTCGGCGATCCAGCCGCTGCGCCCGCCCATCCCGAAGCCGATCCGCTGCACGAACTCGACGTCGATCGTGGAGAAGGAGGCTTGGTTGCGCAGGACCTTCCGTTGGGCGTCCAGGCTTTCGACCTGCTGCCGAACCTCGCCGAGGCGCTGGCGGACGCTGAGCACCTCGTCCACCGTCCGAGCCTTGGAGAGCAGCTCGAGGTACTGCCGCTCTTCGGCCCGGAGCACCGTCAGGCGGGCGTCGAGGTCGGTGGCCTTGAGCGTGACGTCCTCGCTCTCGATCCTCTCGAACTCTCGCGTTCCGAGCGCCTTCAGCCGGTCGATGGCCTCGTCGAAGCGGGCCTCGGGAATTCGCAGAACCGCCTGGGCGGAAGGCGTATCGGTCTCTTGGTTGAACACCCCGCCCGACTCGACGTACCCGCCCATCTCCGTCGCCAGGCTGCGCGCGGCCAGAAGGGCCCTTTCGGCGCTCTCGACGCGCACGCGGAGGTTCGCCCGGCGGACCACCACCCGCTGGATCTCGCCGGAATCCGTCGCCGGCCGATCGGCTGGGGGCGGGACCGCCGGGCCCGCGCCGCTCTGGCCTCCGCCCCCGCACCCGAGGAGCAGGGCCGCCAAGACAGCGAACAACACGAATCGCGCCACGATCGCCCCCTGGGGAGGATGGCTGGGGAAGGCCCCCGTGAGGCCGGAGGCCAACCCAGCACCCGCCTGTTGCCCCCAGCTTACTTCAGCCGGCGAGCGAGGTAGGCCGCCAGAAGAAGAACGGGCAGCCACAGCGGGGAATACACGAACAGGAAGATGGCGGCCGAGCCGAGCCAACGGAAGGCTGCGGCCAAGCCGTTGACGGCGCTTGCCCACGCCTCTGCGGCCCAGCCCTGGCTCGGCTCCGGCTGGCCGACCGCCGCCCGCTGGATGAAGGTGGCGGTGATCGTGGACAGCGCCGCCTGCCGCTCGAGCGTCCTGCGCTGGGCGTCCAGGCTCTCGATCTCCTGGCGGACCTGGTTCAGTCTCTCTCGAACCTGCAGCACCTGCCCGATCGTCTTGGCGGCGCCCAGGAGAGTGACGTACTGCTGCTCCTCGGCGCGCAGCACCTTCAAGCGGGCGGACACGTCGGCGTGCTGCAGGGTGACGTCGTCGCTGTTCGAGTTCTCCGAGAGAACCTCTCCGAGCGCCCGCAGCTGGTCGAGGGCGCGGTCGAAGCTTCTCTCGGGGACTCGGAGCGTGGCGGTGCCCACGGGGGCCGATCGCTCGTTCTCGCGGCTGATGCCGCTGGCGGCCGCATAGCCGCCGAGGCTCTTGGCAAGATCGATCGCCTTCTGCATGGCAGCGGCCGCGTCGTCGGCCTTCAGGCGGATGTCCGCCGTTCGGACCACCATGCGCTCGGGGAACACCCCGGCCGCGCCGTAGGCCGCGATCTCCTCTCCCGCGCGTCCCGGCGCTCCGACCGACGACTCGGCCATCGGCGCAAAGGACTTCACCGCGAGGTCGGCGCCGGCGGCGCTTTCGGCCGCTGGGGTGTCTCCTCGGGCTCGGTTGAGGAGGCCGACCATCGCGATGAGAAGCGCCAGCGCGGCGATGCCCGAGAGCGCGAGCATCGGTCTGCGGACCCACGGCCGGACGGGGGTGGCGATGCGGCCGATCGCCTCCTCCACGCCGACGGGATCGGGATGGGCCGCCGCCTTGCGGATTTCGAGTCCCAGCATTCTCATGTCTTCCAGCTCCTGTCGAAGCGTCGCGTCCTGTTCCAGCGCCCGCCGCACCTCGGCCGCCTGGTCCTCGGGCAGCTCGCCGTCCAGGAACGCCTTGAGGTTCTCTCGCACGTTCATCGGGTCACCCCCTGCGCTTGGAGGGAGGCTCTCAGCTTGGCGAAGGCGTGGTGGAGGCGGCTCTTCACGGTTCCGGCCGGGACGCCGAGAACCTGCGCCGCCTCCTCGTAGGTGAGTCCCTCCACCTCGTGGAGCAGGACCACCTCGAGGTGCTCGCCGCTGAGGCTGCCGAGAGCCTCCACCAGCGCCCGCCGGTCGAGCCAGGACTCTTCCGTCGTAGGCTCGCATCGCCAGGCGTCGGTGGGGCTCACGGGCGTCGGGGAACGCTTGGCCTTGCGGCAGAGGTTGTGTGCAATCCCGAACAGCCAGACCTCGAAGGAAGAGCGGCCTTCGTACCGCCGCAGCGAGCGGCACGCCGTCAGGAACGTCTCTTGCGCCACGTCCTTTGCCGACTCCGTTCCCACTCGCCGCGCGCAGAACCGGTACACGGCGTCGTAACTCCGCCGCACCAGCTCGGCCGTTGCTTCCCGGTCGCCTCTCTTCGCTCGCTCCACGAGGGGGTCCATTGTCCTCTCAACCTGTGAGTGCCCTCGACGGGCACGATCGTTCACTCACTGTACAAGAATGGAGTAGAGTGCGGGTTCGTGGATCGGGAGCGGCTTGCGGAGGAGTGCCGGCGGATCGGTCTGTCGCTCGACGACGGCCAGTTGGACGCCCTTGAGCGCTTCGAGGAGGCTCTGTACCGCGAGGGCGCGGTCCGCAACCTGACCCGCGTTCCGCGCGAGGAGTGCTGGGTCCGGCACTTTCTGGACTCCATGCTGATCCACTCCCGAGTGCCGGAGGGCGCCGAGGCTCTGGACATCGGCTGCGGGCCCGGCTTCCCGTGCGTGCCTCTGGCGATCGCGCGGCCGGACTCCTCTTGGGTCGGACTGGACTCCTCCGGCAAGATGATCGGCTTTCTGGCGAGGCACCGGCCGGCGAACGTCAAGCCGGTCTGCGACCGGGCAGAAACTTGGGGCGTCCGGGAGCGCTTTGGGCTGGTGACCGGCCGGGCGGTGGCTCCCCTGGCGGTGCAGCTGGAGCTCAGCGCGCCGGCCTGCGCCGTGGGCGGGATCGTGGTGCCGATGCGCACGGCGAGCGACCTCGGGGCGATCCGCGACTGCCCCTGCGGCGAGCTCGGCCTGGAGCTCGCGGAGGTCTGGGAGACGGAGCTCGCGCCGTCGGGCGCGGCGAGGGTCTTTCCGGTGTACCGCAAGGTTGCGGCGACGCCTCGTCGGTATCCCCGGTCCTGGGCCGAGATCCGTCGTCGGCCGATCGGGTCCTGACACGGGCGTATAATAAGGGTGGCGAAAGGCCGCACGCAAGGGGGAGCCGAAAGGCTGAGAGTTCCCGAGAGGGAAGACCCCTGAACCTGATCCGGGTAATGCCGGCGTAGGGATTGCGCAGTCGGGCCGCTTTGGAAGAAGGGCCGTCCCCGCGCAATCGGTGACGGCCTTTCGACCGAGGAGGCACCGACATGAGAGGACACCGATTCGGCTTCACGCTGATCGAGCTGCTCGTCGTGATCGCCATCGTGGCGATCCTCGCCGCCATCCTGTTCCCCGTCTTCGCCCGCGCGAAGGAGGCCGCCAAGAACACGGCCTGCCTGAGCAACGGCCGGCAGATCGGGATGGCGCTGAGGATGTACGTCGCCGACAACGACGACACGATGCCGATCTTCTACGCGTACAACAGCCAGCCGCCCGCCGGACAGCCGGGGCACAAGGGCGTCGAGGTGCTGCTCCTGGCCTACAGCGGAGCGAAGGACATCTTCCGCAGTCCGCTGGATGCGGGGGGCCCGTACACGTCGCAGGACGTTCCCGGTGCGGACACCTACTGGAAGGCCTACGGAAGCTCGTACCGCTTCACCAAGTGCCTGTTCAGCGTCGTCCCTGGGGAGTCGTCCCAGAACAACGAGCTGTACAGCTACGGCTGGACGGTCACCGACGGGATGGTGGAGTATCCCGCGGAGTCGAGACAGATCCGGCTGGAGATGTTCCCGTTCTTCTCGCGGAAGTTCGACACCACCTGCCTGCGGTACGGCTATGACTGCGACCCGCCGTACAACTACTTCCGGCAGTGGAGCTCGACGGGAGGCACCGTGATCTTCTCCGACGGGCACGCCAAGTTCCTGACGAGCGCCGGCCAGTTCGACGAGACGCGGGTGAATCCCGAGGGCAGGAAGTCGGGTGAGCCGACGGGCAACCCGGAGCCCTGGGAGGACACCTGGTACTGGGTCTGCGACTGACGGAGGCCGGACGGGCGGAGGGGCCGGCCGACAGGCCGGCCCCTTGCCCTGCTCGAAGGGTTGCGGAGGCGTCAGTGGATTCCGGGGAATCCCCAGCCGCTACCGTTGAGGTAGTCGTAGTACCAACTGTAGTGGTTGATGTTGCGCCGGTCGACCCAGATGTTCTGGAACCACTTGATGGCGCCCTTCTTCATCGGCGTCGCGTGCCCGTCGACGAAGACCATGGGGCTGGTCTTGGCGAACCTGTACCGGGCGTGCGCGGCGCACTCCCAACCGCCGGACCAGTCCGCCGGGCAGTCGTTGTCGAAGTAGGGCGTGTACACCTCGCTGCCCGGCGTGTAGGCGTCGACCCCGTCCCTGAACACGGTGGAGGGGTCTCCGGGCACGGTGCAGATGCGCCCGACCCACATGGCCTGCCAGTCATGGAAGAACGGGTAGTTCCAACCCGCGCCGGGGTCGTTCAGGCCCTTCTCCATCATCATGACCTTGTCTCCGGGCGCGTCCACCGCGGATGCCGGAACGCCGGGGTTGGCCGGGGTATCGATGCCGGGGAACCCGGCCCAGTCCTCATAGTAGTTGCTCACGAACAGCGACATGTGCACGCCGTAGGAGAACTGCCCCGAGTTGGGGCCGGCGCGGCGCGGAATCGGGTTCCCCGGACTGCGGAAGATGCCGTCGGACGCGAGCGCCATCTTCACACCGGCGGGCGAGGTCCACTGGTCGCCGTTCTTCACGTACGGAAAGATCTCGGTGGCGTAGGAGACGTAGTGGTTCCCTCGGTTGTACTCGGACATGGGGAAGGTGTCGTCGTAGTCCCCCATGTACTGGATGATGCCCAGGCCCAGCTGCTTGACGTTGCTCAGCGACTGGGTCTTCTTGGCCGCCTCCTTCGCCTGAGCGAAGACGGGGAAGAGGATGCCGGCCAGGATGGCGATGATGGCGATCACCACCAGCAGCTCGATCAGGGTGAATGCGCCTCGGCTTCGGGACGCGATGGGTTCATGCTTCATTGGGATGCTCCTCGATGGTTGGGTGCACGGAGGGAGGCCTACCGGGTGCCGCTGTCCGGACCTCGGCTGGGCCTCCGGCCGCCGGGGACGAGCCCGAGCATCTGCTTCATCTTCTGCTTCTGCTCGGGGGTCATGTTCGGATCCTTGTCGATGACCTCGATGCGATGCTTGTTCGCCTGCTCGACAGCCTCGGGAGTGATCACGTTCGTGTCGCGCTCGCACCCGAATGCGGCCAACAGCAACGCCAAGGCTAGACCAACACGCTTCGCCACGTACACCTCCACTCTGCGGAACCTCTATAGAGAGGTTCCGCATCCAGTGTATCACAGGTTTCCAGCTTTGCCGCGCAAATCGCGCGGCGCTAGGCCCCTTGGCGCCTGGGCGGGCCGATGGATTCCCGGAGGATCAGAGGACAGTCGATGGTCACCGACTCCGGCTGGGTTCGCTCGAGCAGGGCTCGCATGAGCTGGACCGCGCGGCGCCCGAGTTGCTCGAGGTCGATTCGCACGGTCGAAAGGGAGGGGACCAGGTACGGGGAGATGCGGAAGTCCCCGAAGCCGAAGACGCTCACGTCGGACGGCACGCGAAGCCCGGCCTCTGCCAAGGCCCGGATGAAGCCGATCGCAGAGACGTCACTGGCGGAGACGACCGCGGTCGGGGCCTGCGCCCTTCTGGCGAGGAGCCGGCCTCGCTCCAGCCCGCTCTCCTCGAGAAATCCTCCCTCCAGAATCCGGTGGCGGACTCCGGCGGCGCCGTGCCTGCGGACAGCCTCCTGGAAGCCCTTGCGCCTCTCCTGCGCGTCGATGCTGTCCCTCGGCCCTGCGAGGAAGAGCAGGTCCCGATGGCCGAGTTCGATGAGGTAGCGCGTCGCCCTGTAGCTGCCTCCGAAGTTGTCGGGAGCGACGGTGGGAATCCGCCTGGCGCCGGGATGCTTGTTGATGGCGACCACCGGCACCCCCTGATCCAAGAGCTGGTGCATGCCTTGGACATCCGGTTGGCCGAGGAGCACGCACGCGACCGCCGCGACCTTCTGGGAGATCAAGCCCGCGTAGCGGTTCGGCCGGTCCGACTGGTCTGCGAGCACGGTCCTGCGGCCCAACAGCGTGGCCTCGGCTTGGAACCCCTTGACGATCAACGGGAAGTAGAAGGGGTCCATGCTGTACCACTCCTGCGGAAGCAGAAGGGCCAGCGGCTCGGTTCTCCGATCCTCGGGAGGGTCTGCGACGAACACCCCCTTGCCGCGGATGCGGCGCACCAGCCCGCTGCTGTCCAGGTGCTGGATCGCGTGCCGCACGGTCATGTACGAGACACCGAACCGCTCGGCGAGCTGCAGCTCTCCGGGCAGTCGTTCTCCGACCTTCCACTCGCCCACCTCGATGGCGCGCTCGAGGGCCTCCAGGACCTGTTGGTAGAGCGGCTTGTTGTTCGGCACGGCTGCAGACCTAGAGGATGTAGCGGCTCAGGTCGACGTCTTCCACCAGGCCCTGGAGCCGCTCGCGGACCCGGTCTGCGTCGATGCGCACGCGCTTGTCCGGCAGATCCGGCGCCTCGAACAGGACGTCTTCGAGGAGGCGCTCCATCACCGTGTGCAGCCTGCGGGCGCCGATGTTCTCGGTCTTGGCGTTCACCTCGGCCGCCACGGCGGCGATGGCGTCGAGGGCCTCCTCGGTGAACTCGAGCTCCACGCCCTCGGTCGCCAGCAGCGTCTGGTACTGCTTGGAGAGGGCGTTCTGGGGTTCCCGCAGAATCCTGCGGAAGTCGGCCTCCCCAAGCGGCTCCAGCTCCACGCGGATCGGAAGCCGACCCTGGAGCTCAGGGATCAGGTCGCTGGGCTTGCTGATGTGGAAGGCGCCGGCGGCGATGAACAGGATGTGGTCGGTGCGGACCGGGCCGTACTTGGTGCGGACCACGGAGCCTTCGATGATCGGGAGCAGGTCGCGCTGGACGCCCTCCCGCGACACGTCCGGGCCGTGGGCCTCCTTCCGCGAGGCCACCTTGTCGATCTCGTCCAGAAAGATGATCCCGGTCTGCTCGGTGCGCTCCACGGCCTCGGCGTAGAGGGAGGAGCGGTCGAGGAGCTTCGCGGCCTCCTGCCGCGTGAGGATCTCGCGCGCCTCGGCCACGGTGGCCTTCCGGCGCTTCGTCTTGGAGCGGTGGAACGGGTCGGACGGCAGTTCCAGGCCCATCTCCTCGAGGCCTTGGGGCGAGAAGATCTGTAGGAACGAGCCGGGGTTGTCCTCGACCTCGACCTCGATTTCCGTCTGCTCCAGCTCGCCGGCGCGCAGCCTCCTGAGGATCTCCTCCCGGCGCGTCTCGGCGGCCATCTGCTGCTCCTCGTCGTCCTCCTCGGCGGGCTCGTCGGGGTAGCCGTCGTCCAGCTTCTGTCCGAAGAGCTCCATGGCTCGGCGGATGATCTCCCTGTCCGGCCGGAGGCTCGCTCGGCTCTCGGGCCTAGCTTTGGACTGAGGTTCCTCCGCCTCTAGGATGAGGTCCGCGAGCCTGCGCTCGACGGTGCCCGCGACCTTGGGCCGGGCCTCCTCCATCTTCTCGGTCTCCACCATGCGCACGGCGACGCCCACCAGGTCCCGCACCATCGATTCGACGTCTCGCCCGACGTAACCGACCTCGGTGAACTTGGTGGCCTCGACCTTCAGGAACGGTGCGCCGGCGAGCTGCGCCAGCCTGCGGGCGATCTCCGTCTTGCCGACGCCGGTCGGCCCGATCATGAGAATGTTCTTGGGGAGGATCTCGTTGCGGACCTCGGCCGGCAGCTGTTGGCGTCGGTAGCGGTTCCGCAGCGCGACCGCTACGGCCCGCTTGGCGGCGTGCTGGCCCACAATGTAGCGGTCCAGTTCGGCGACGATCTGACGTGGGGTCAGGGGTTCCATGGCTCGCATTCGTACGGTTTCATGTTAGCCCCTGCGGGACCCGGCCACGCGCCGGTGCGCCTCGGCCACACGGTCGGCGGCCCACTCGGCTTCCTCCGGGGTCGAGGACCACCCGAACGTGAACCGGACTCCCGATCGCGCCGTCTCAGGGTCCAGACCCATCGCCAGCAGCACCGGGCTGGGGTCGATGCTTCCGGCGCTGCAGGCCGATCCTGCGCTGGCCGAGACCCCCAGAAGGTCCATCGCGATCAGCAGGCGCTCCGCGTCGACGCCGGGGAACAGCAGATGCGCGTGCCCCGACAGCACGCCGTCGAGAGGCACCGTCGGGGTCCAAGGGCCGGGAAGGACCGTTGCAAGGCGGCGCAGGAACGCATCACGGGCCGCGGCTCTCGCCTCGCGGAGGCCGCCGGCGTTGCGGAGGAGCACCCGGACGGCCGCGCCGAAGCCGGCGATCCCGGGCACGTTCTCCGTTCCGCCGCGGCGCTCCCTCTCTTGGCTTCCTCCGCGGATCAACGCGTTCAGCCGCGTGCCCGCACGCACGTAGAGCGCTCCGACCCCCGCCGGTCCGCCGATCTTGTGGCCGGAGAGGGCGACGAGGTCCGCACCCAGGTCGTCGACAGTCCAGGCCTCGAACATCGTCTGGACGGCATCCACGAACACCGCGGCGCCGACCCCGCGGGCCAGCTCGGCCACTTCCCTCACCGGCTGGATCGTTCCGACCTCGTTGTTGGCGTGCTGGATGGCTGCGGCCAGCACATCGTCGGACAGACGCTCCGCCCAAGCCTCAGGATCGCAGACCCCGTCGCGGGAGACGGGCACGGTCTCCAGCCGAAAGCCGAGTTGCTGGAGAACCGGAGCGAGCTGCAGCACGCAAGGGTGCTCGATCGCGGACGCGAGAATCCGCCTGCGCTTTCCATGCTGGTGGGCCAGGGCGAGGCCGAGCAGCGCGTGGTTGGCGCTCTCCGTCGCGCCGGACGTGAACACCACCTCGGCGAAGGCGCACCGGAGCCGATCCGCAAGGGCCTCGCGGGCGACGTCCAGGAGGTCTCGGACCCGGCGCCCGTGCGCATGGATGCTGCTCGGGTTGCCGGACAGCTCCATCGCCTCCCGCGCGGCCTGCTTAGCCTCGGGCAGCATAGGGGACGTCGCGGCGTGGTCGAGGTAGGCCCTGCGGGTTCCGCTCACCAAAAGCCATGATGTCCGATTCGACCGGAGGAGGGTCGCGGCGGTCCCGGGGCTAGAATGGGCCATGCTGGCGCCGCTCCTCTTGGCCTGTGTCCTGACGCTGTCCGGTCCCGACCGCGAGCTGGAGGCGGCCCTGGCGAAGGCCGGACCGAACGCGGCCTCGCTGCGCCGAGCGCTCTCCCGGTGCAAGGCCGAGCAGAGGGAAGACCTGCGCTTTCTGATCGTGAACATGCCGGACCGCGACCTGCGGACCTACTCGGGAGAGCGCCTCCTGGAGAACGTGAACCTAGCCCGCGAGGCTTTCGAAGGCGCTCCCTGGCGCGATCGGGTGCCTGCGGACGTCTATCGCAACGCCGTGCTGCCCTACGCGAACGTCACCGAGGAGAGGGACGACTGGCGGAGGATGCTCCGCGACCGGTACCAGGCGAAGGCGCGGGAGCTGGGAGATCCGTTGAAGGTGGCGCTCTGGATGAACGAGAACCTCTTCGCGGACTTCGGCGTGAAGTACCACCCGACCAAGCGGCGAGCGCCCGACCAGAGCCCGACGGAAACGATCCGGCTGAAGTTCGCGTCCTGCACCGGCCTCTCCATCTTGCTGGTCGACGCCCTGCGCAGCGTGGGAGTCCCCGCCCGGTTGGCGGGCGTGTACCTGTGGCAAGACCGCAGCGGCAACCACACTTGGGTCGAGGTTTGGGACGGCTCAGGATGGCGGTACCTGGGCGCGGCCGAGCCGGGACCGCCGGACAGCACTTGGTTCAGCGAGAAGGCGGCCAAGGCCGATCCTTCTCAGCGCGAGTTCGCCGTGTGGGCGGTCCGCTTCGAGCGCGGGCGGGAGACGTTCCCGGTCTCGTGGAGGCGCGACCCGGAGGACATCCCGGCGGAGAACGTCACGGAGCGGTACCAGAGGGTGCAGGCCAGGAACCTGGGCCTCGATCCCGAACCCGAGGAGTTCCGGCTGTTGGAGGGAACCTTCGTGGCGGAGGAGGGCACCGGCGTGGTCGCGGAGGGCGGCGAGGAGGCGGCGCGCCTGGCCGGCGAGATCGCCCGGGAGCTCGGCGCGAAGGTGGCGGAGAGCGGCCCCGTTCGCGTGCGCCACGACCCCGCCGGGGAAGGCGAATGCGCGCTGCGAGTTTCGGTGGAGGGCGTGGAGGTTTCGTTCGCCGGTCCGCGCGGGGCCGAAACGGCTCTGGCGTGGATCCGGGCTCTCCGCTCGCGCCCGGAGTCGGGCAAGGCGATCGTCCGCCTGCCGTGCTGCGTCGCTCGCCGCGGGAGGTAAGGTGGCCTCATGCCCGAGAAAGAGCAGACCAAGGAACCGCAACAGGAGAAGAAGCGCGAGTTCGTCGAGGAGATGCCCGTCGAGACCCGACACGTGCTCGAGGTCGGAGGGCGCCGCATCGAGTACACGGCCCACGCCGGCCGCATGCCCCTGCGCAACGACAAGGACGAGATCGAGGCGCAGATGTTCTATGTCGCCTACCGGAGAACGGACGTTCCCGATGGCGCGCGCCGGCCGCTGATGTTCTCGTTCAACGGAGGGCCCGGCTCTCCGGCGCTGTGGCTGCACCTCGGCGCTCTCGGTCCCAAGCGCGTGCGGCTTCAGGAGTCGGGCGACCTGCCCAAGCCGCCGTTCGAGCTAGTGGACAACGACGCCACGTGGCTGGAGTTCACCGACTTGGTGTTCATCGACCCGGTGGGCACGGGCTACAGCCGGGCCATCGACGACGAGACGGGAGCGAAGTTCTGGGGCGTCAAGGGCGACATCGAGTCGGTCGGAGAGTTCATCCGGCTGTTTTTGACCCGGTACGAGCGGTGGGACTCGCCGCTCTACCTCGTCGGCGAGAGCTACGGAACCACGCGCGCCGCCGGGCTCTCCGGCTATCTGATCGACCGCGGCATCGCGTTCAACGGCATCGTGCTGGTCAGTTCGATCCTGAACTTCCAGACGGCACGGTTCCACAAGGGCAACGACCTGCCGTACATCCTGTTCCTGCCGACCTACACCGCGACCGCCTGGTATCACAAGCGCCTGCCGGAGGATCTGCAGTCGTCGCTGAAGGATGCGCTCCGCGAGGCCGAGGAGTTCGCGATCGGAGAGTACGCATCCGCCTTGGCGCTCGGCGACCGTCTGCCGGAAGACAGGCGCAGCCAGGTGCTGGCTAAGCTCGCGAGGCTGACGGGTCTGCGGCCGGAGTACGTGGACCTGCGCGACCTCCGGATCCACATCTGGAAGTTCTGCAAGGAGCTGCTGAGGGACGAGAGGCGGACGGTCGGCCGGCTCGACAGCCGCTTCAAAGGGATCGACGCCGATCCGTCGGACAGCGACCCCGAGCACGACCCCTCGATGTCCGCGATCATGCCGCCGTTCACCTCGATGATGAACCACTATGCGCGGACGGCGCTCGGCTACAAGACCGACCTGGTTTACGAGATCTTCGGCGGCATCAAGAAGCCGTGGGACTGGGGATCGGCCGGGGAGGGCCATCCGGACACCAGCGAGGCGCTGAGGAGGGCCCTGAGCAAGAACCCGTACATGAAGGTGTTCGTGGCCTCGGGGTACTTCGATCTGGCTACGCCCTACTTCGCGACGGAGTACACCCTCGCCCACATGGGTCTGGACCCGACGCTGCGCGGGAACATCACGACGGCCGAGTACGAGGCCGGGCACATGATGTACATCCACGGGCCGTCGTTGGGCAGGCTCCGGGACGACGTGGCCTCGTTCCTGAGCAACGCCTGAGGGTTAGCGGGCCGGCGCCGGGCGCTCGACCTTGCTTTGGGTCGCGCGCTCGGCCGCCTCGGCCGGCTGTTGCTTCTTGCCGACGATCCTCCCGACGTCCACGGCCAGCACGCTGAACACCAGCAGCAGCACCAGCACGAATCCGACGTTCGCGACGAGGTTCTGCACTTGGATGCTCAGCCTCTGGCCCCTCCGGAGCAACTCGACGAACGCGACGAGCATCTGGCCGCCGTCCAAGGGCGGGATGGGAAGCAGGTTCATGATTCCCAGCGAGATGCTCAGACCCGCCGCCAGCGCCAGAATGCCGACGATGCCCTCTTTGGTCGCCTCGAAGGCGAACATGGCGATGGTGCCGGGGCCGCCCACCTCCTCCGACGCCCGGGAGGGCTGACGGACGATGCCCAGCAGGCCGGAAACCATGGCGACCGGAGCCAGCGCGGCCTCGCGAAGCGCCTGCCCGGGACCGAGGCGCGACAGGACGCGCGGGATGGGTACGCCCATCTGCGCCTGAACGCGGGTTTCGGAGGTCGGCATCAGGTCGGGGCCGAGCACCGGCACGGGCCCGGGGCTGGGCTCCGGCACGATCTCCAGGTTCAGCAGGCGGCCGGCCCGCTGGACGGTGACCTTGACCGGGCGGCCGGGGCTGTCGCGGACCACCCGCAGCACGTCGTAGAAGGTGCCCACCGGTTGCCCGTTCACGCTCACGAACCGGTCTCCCGGCTGCAACCCCGCCCTCGCCGCCGGCTTGTCCGGAAGCAGGGCCGTGACCACCGGCTCGTTGGACGGCTTGTACACTCCGACGAAGCTGTACAGCCCCGCGAACAGGGCGACGCCGAAGAGGATCGAGAAGGCGGGACCGGCCAGCAGAGTCAGCAGGCGCAGGAGCGGCGGCTTGCTGTAGAACCCGCCCGGTATGCGGGTCTCGCTGCCGTCGGGTTTCGGATGCATTCCTCGGATCGCCGCGAAGCCGCCCAGCGGCAGAAGCAGCAGCGAGAACTCCGTGCCCTCGGCGTTGCGGCGGCTCCACAGAGGGCGGAATCGCACCGGAACCTGCTGGCCCGCCACCGAGACCGAGCCCTCGCCCATCGGCGCGTCTTCGGGCTTGCCGAGGACGGGCGAGTAGTAGATGACGAGGAGACCCACCGCCGAAGCCATGCCGAGGATCGCGAGCAGCTGCGACGGTTGCAGGTGCTGAAAGCGCGTCGCGAGGAAGAGCAGGCCGAGCGCGGCGAGCCACGAGATCGAGAGCGTCTTGGCCCACTGGCCGGGCCGAAGGTGGTAGAGCGCCCCGAGCCTCGAGCCGATCCACACCGGCAGGACGATCCCGAGCAGGGCCAAGCCGGCCAGGTACGCCGGTACGGCGCGGACCGCGTTGCCGACCAGCACCAGAGCGAGCGAGGCCAGACCTGCGAGCCACACGAGCGACCCGGGCGCGAGCGGCCTCTGCAGCGTGCCCGAGAGGTCGGTCTCCCGCTTGCCGCCCATCATGACCGCGAAGGCGTCGACCTTCATCCCGCACAGCCTCGCCACCCAGTAGTGCCCCAGCTCGTGAACGGCGACCAGCACTGTGATGACGACCAAGAAAACGACGGCCGAGAGGAGGACGAGGGCGACCGATTGCAGGCTATCCATGGGGCGTCTGGGGTTTGTTACGGATGATCCGGCGGGCGGTTTCACGGGCCCAGCGGTCCGTTTCGAGGAGCGAATCGAGCGTCGTCTCGGCAGGCTCGTGGCGCTCCATCACTTCCCGAACAACGTCCGCGATGCCCAGGAACGTTCCCTCGCCCCGGAGGAACAGGTTCGCCGCCTCCTCGTTGGCCGCGTTCATCGCGCAGGGCATGGTGCCTCCGATCTCGGCGCTGCGCCTGGCGAGGGCGGGGCAGGGGAACGTCTCCTCGTCGATCGGCTCGAAGGTCAGCTCGGGCGTGTCCAACGGGCTCCAGACGGGCAGGGCGTTCGGCTTGCGCTCGGGGTCGAGCAGGGCCACTTGGATCGGCAGGCGCATGTCCGGCCAGCCCATCTGCGCGAGCACGCTGCCGTCCTTCAGCCTGACCATGGAGTGAACGATGCTCTGCGGGTGGATCACCGCGCGAACGGACGAGATGGGAACCGAGAACAGCCACCGGGCCTCGATCATCTCCAGACCCTTGTTCATCAGGGTGGCGCTGTCCAGCGTGATCTTGCCTCCCATGGACCACGTCGGGTGTCGCAGCGCCTCGGTGGGGGTGACGCCGCCGAGCTCGTTGCGCCTGCGGCCCCGGAACGGCCCTCCCGAAGCGGTGAGGATGATCTCCCCCACGTCCTCGGGCCGGTAGCCTCGCAGGCACTGGTGGATCGCGCTGTGCTCGCTGTCGATCGGCAACAGGCGAACGCCTTTGGCCCTCGCGAGCGGCATCACGATTTCGCCCGCCGCGACCAGCACCTCCTTGCTGGCGAGCGCGATCTCCTTGCCCGCCTCGATGGCCGCGAGGGTGGGCTGCAGCCCGATCACGCCGGCGACGCTGACGACCACGAGGTCGGCCTCCGGCAAGGTCGCGAGGTTCAGGAGGGCTTCCATCCCCGAAGCGATCTCCGGATGCGGCTGGTGGAGAGCCAGCTTCGCTTTGGGAAACTCGGAACCTTGCCGCTGGAGGAGCTCTGCGTTCGAGCCCGCGGCCAGGCCCACCACCTCCAGACGGTCGGGATGCTGCCGGACGACGTCGAGCGTCTGGCGGCCGATGCTGCCGGTGGATCCGAGAATGACGATCCTCTTCACAGAGGCATTTTGGGCGAGCGTCAGCTGCTCGCGCTGGTGTAGCGGGTCATCGCGAACCGCCAGAACGCTCGGCTGGCGACGAGGAACGCGATCGCCCATGCGACCGCGAGGAGCGAGTGGGTCGGATCGGCGCCCCGGGCGAGCTGCCGGGCAGGCACCGTCGCCAGAAAGCCGAGCGGCACGGCGTACAGAAAGAAGCGCTGCAGCGACGGCTGGTAGATGTCGAGCGGAAACCGCGCCACCTGCATCACGGAGTCGCCCAGCACCCACAGGTTGTCGACTCGCACGAGCCAGACGCCGGTGGTCATGAGCATGAGGTTGAACCCGTAGAAGATGGCGAGCGAGGCGAGGCACGTCACGCAGTAAGCCAGCCACTGCGTGGGGGACGGGGCGAGCCCGGACATCGACACGCCCAGCACCACCATCACGAGCCCCGCCACCAGCAGGCCAACCTGGTCGAAGTTGAAGCGTCGCACGCTGATCCAGAACTGGGAGTCGATCGGTTTGGTCACGACGAAGTCCAGCGTGCCGAGCCTCACCATGCTGGGGATCTCCGACACGGACAGGAAAAGGGCGAAGAACACCGAGTTCATCAGGAAGCACGTGGCCGCGAGGATGAACGCCTCGCCCTTGCCCCAGCCGGCGACGGAGTCGGTGTGGCCGTAGACGACCAGCACCACGACGACCGTGAAGGCCATCCAAACGAGGTTCTGCAGCACCTTGGCCAGGAAGTTCGCCCGGAACTCCATCTCGCGCACGAGGGAGCTGAGGAAGAACGTGCGGTACACCCGCCAATAGCGTCGCACGGGCCGACTGTACCCGAGCCGTATAATGGCCCCATGCTGGGATGGCTGGTCGTGGCGGGGACGATCGCCGGCGCGCCGGGCGTGCTGCTGCCGATCCTGAGGCGGCACGCCGGTAGCCTGGACCCCGCGGCCGGGGTTGGGCTGGCCGGTCTGGCCTCGCTGGGGCTGCTGGGCACGCTCACCCTGTTCCTAGGGCTCGGGCCGATTCCCTTGCGGTCGTGGTCCTTCGTGCCGGTCGTCTGGGCGGTCGCCGGGATTCTGCTGTGGATCCGCTCGGATCCTCCGCGCTTTTCCCTGCCTCGGGGAGCAGACGCCGCGGGGTTGCTCCTGGCTTCGGTCGCCCTGCTGATCGCGCTGGTCGGGGCTCTCGCGCCCTGCGACTCGCTCGATTGGGATTCGCTGAGCTACCACCTCGCGGTTCCGAAGCTGTGGCTGGAGTCGGGACGGATCGAGCGCATCCCGTTCATCCACCACAGCAACTTCCCCTTCGCGGTGGACAACCTCTACATCTGGGGTCTGGCCTGGGTGGGCGAGTCCGGCGCGAAGCTCTTCAACGTGGGCTTCCTGCTGTACGGGATGCTGGCCATCTTCGGTCTGTCGCGCGGGCTCGCGGGTTCGCGGGCCGCTTGGTGGAGCGTGGCTCTTTTCGCCGGGATGCCGCTGGTGCTTTGGGAGAGCGGGACCGGCTACATCGACGTCGCCCACGGGCTGTTCGCGGGCCTCGGGGCGTTCCTCCTCCTTTCCGCGATGGCTTCCGAGTCGCGCCGGGGCTGGGCATGGATCGGGGGCCTGCTGCTGGGCCTCGCGGCGGGGAGCAAGTACACGGGCCTCCAGGCGGTCGGCATCGCCTTTCTCGTGGCGCTTGCGCTCGCTTGGCGGGCTAGAGCAGGGGGCCGAGCCTGGGTTGCGGCGCTCGCTGTCTGCATCGCAGTCGCCGCCCCGTGGTACGTGCGGAACGTCGCTTGGAGTGGCAACCCGGTGTTCCCCTTCTTCTACGAGCGATTGGGCGGATCCGGGTGGGACGAGCGGCGGGCGGAAATCTACCGCCGTGAGCAGCAGACGTTCGGTGTAGGCTGGATTGGAGAGGGCTTGGACAAAACCGCGTTCGGACACGCGGTGCTGGGCTTGGCTTATCAGCCGGGTCGGTACGTCAATCCCGGACAGGCTGAGGGGCGCGGCTTTCCGATCGGTGCGGTCGGCGTAGCGGCCGTGGCTTGCCTCGCCCTGGCCACCCTCCTGCTTGCGCGCGGGGCCGCTCCGTGGCCCGCCGTCTTGGTCTACCTCTGGCTCTCCCTCGGCGCTTGGTTCCTCTTGAGCCAGCAGAGCCGGTACATCCTGGGCTTGGCGCCGGTGCTCGCGCTCGCCGCCGGGGAGTTGCTGGCGGATGGCCGCTCGAGGCTGCTGCAGGCGACGATGCGAACGGCCGCAGCAGGCCAGGCGGCGTACAGCGTGGCGCTGGTCTACCTCTTCGTTGCCTCGAGCCAGATTCCCGTGGTCCTGGGTGCGGTGAGCCGTGCCGAATACGTCTCCGCAAGGGTGCCGTTCGCCCGGCCGGCAACCGACATCAACCATCTCGTCCAGAAAGGCAAGGTGGCCCTTTATGATGAGGTTTTCGGCTTTTTGTTGGACGTTCCGTACGTGTGGGCCAACCCGGGGCACTCGACGCTGATTCCGTACGACGATCTGCAGGACGGCTCCCAGTTCGCCGAGGCGATGAGGGCGCTCGGGTTCAGCCATGTGTACGTGAACCTTGCCTACGACGGCTCCAGGCGGGCCCGGTACGCAGCGGTCTTCAACGGCGCTCGTGTTCCGAGGGACGAGGATCAGTTCAGGAATTGGGAGCTGAAGTGGTCGGAATTGTGCTTGGAGGCGCTACAGCTCGGTGAGCTGGCGCCGATCCGCGCGTACGGCGATCCGGAGAAGCCGATGGCGGTGCTCCTAGCGTTCCGCTGATGCCCCTGCTCGGGACGGGCCGCCCGGAGCAGGGGTAACCTAGCCTCATGCAATACCGACGGTTGGGTCGCTATGGGGTTCGCGTGAGCGAGGTCTCTTTGGGGGGCTGGCTCACGCACGGTCGCACGCTGGATCAGGACGCTACGACGCGCGTCGTGCGTCGCGCCTTCGAGCTCGGTGTCACGACGTTCGACACGGCGGATGCCTACAACCGAGGCGAGGCGGAGAAGGCTCTCGCGCGCGCGATCCGGGGGCTGAGGCGCGAGGACCTGGTGATCGCCACCAAGTGCTTCTTCCCCATGAGCGACAACCCGAACGATCGGGGCCTCAGCCGGAAGCACATCTTCGAGTCCGTGCACAACTCGCTCAAGCGGCTCGAGACCGACTACATTGATCTGTTCCAGTTCCACCGGTTCGACTCCGAAACCCCGCTGGACGAGACCGTGCGGGCCATCGACGATCTCGTCCGACAGGGCAAGGTGCTGTACTGGGGCGTCAGCGAGTGGCAGAGCCAGCAGATCGCCGAGGTGGTCGGCGTGTGCCGAGAGCTCAACGCCAACCCTCCGGCGAGCAACCAGCCGAGCTACAGCATGCTGAACCGGTCCATCGAGGGCGCTGTGATGCCGACGTGCGCGCACTTCGGCCTCGGCCTGGTGGTGTTCTCCCCCTTGGCCCAAGGCATTCTCACGGGCAAATACCTGCCTGGCAGCGAGCCGCCTCCGGGCAGCCGCGGCTCCGATCCCGAGTCGAACATGTGGATGGGCATGTTGCAGGATCAGGCCCTGTTGCAGCGGGTTCAGGAACTGAAGGCCTTTGCGCAGGACCACGGGTGTTCGCTCGCGCAGTTCGCCCTCGCTTGGATTCTGCGCCGGCCCGAGGTGAGCTCGGTCATCGTGGGGGCCACCAAGCCGGAGCAGATCGAGGAGAACGCGAAGGCCAGCGGCCTGCGGTTCGCGCCGGAGGTCTTCGAGCAGGCGGAGAGGATCCTGTCCGGGGGCGAGTGAGGGTGGACCGACACGACTTCGAGATCAGACCCGGGGTCCGCAAGGTCGAGCTGCGGCACGGGTTCACGCAGGTGCACGTTACTGGTCTGAACGAATCTTTGGCGGATCTCCGGTTGGAAGTGCTACAGATCGTCGCGGAGGCCGGGATCAGCCTCGACTTTCTCAAGCTGACCCAGAGCGGCCTGTCGTTCCTCGTTCCCGATTCCCAGCAGGATGCGGTGAGGCGCGTTGCGGATCGGCTGCCGGGCAGGACGACGGTCGAGTCCGGGCGCAGCGTGCTGATGGTGCATGCGGCGAACATGCGCGACGAGGAGGGTCTGATGGCGAGCATCGTTCACCGAGCCCTGGAGAGCGGCTGCGCGGTGAGCCACGTGGGGGACATGCACGACAGCCTGATGCTCGTCATCGAGACGGAAGGCAGCGAGAGGGTGGCCGAGGAGTTCCGGGCGACCTTGCTGGAGGCCGGCCGATGAAGATCCTGGTGATGAAGTTCGGCGGCACGAGCGTCGCCACGCCGGAGGCCCGTGCGCTCAGCGCCAGCAGGGTGATCAGCGCGCGGGAGGCGGGCTACTCGCCCGTGGTCGTGGTCAGCGCCATCGGCCGGAAGGGTGCCCCCTACGCGACGGACACCCTCCTCTCGGTGTTGCACGAGGTCGACCCACACACGTCGCCGAGCCCCAGGGAGACCGACCTTCTGATGGCCTGCGGCGAGATCCTCTCCTCCGTGATCTTCACGCAGGTGCTCCGGTCCATGGGCTATCCGGCGGTGGCGGTCACGGGCCAACAGGCGGGGATCTTCACGGACCCTGAGTACGGCAATGCCCGCATCCGTCGGATCGAGCCGAGCAACCTCCTTCGCTGGTTGGGCCAGGGGCTGGTGCCGGTGGTTTGCGGGTTCCAAGGGACCATCGAGGAGGGCGCCGGCGTCGGCCCCGGCGAGGTGACGACGCTAGGGAGGGGCGGATCGGACACGACGGCAGCCGCCTTGGGCGCGGCCCTGCGGGCGGCGGCGGTGGAGATCTACACCGACGTCGACGGGGTGAAGACCGCAGACCCGGACTATGTGCCGGACGCCCCGACGCTGCGCAAGGTGACCTACGAGGAAGTGGCGGAGATCGCGCACCTCGGGGCCAAGGTTCTCCATCCCCGGGCCGCCGAGATCGCCATGCGGTACAGCATTCCGCTGTTCGTCAAGAGCACCTTCAGCGACGCCCCCGGGACCGAGATTGTGCCGCTCGACAAGCTGCCGGGACGACGGATCACCGGCGTGACCCACAGCGGCAAGCTGGTCTTTCTCAGCTTCGACTTCTCGCCGGCTCCGACCGCGCACCGTCGCGAGCTGGCCAGCCGGATCTACCACGCCATGGCCGTCAACGGCGTGAACCTGCACATGCTGAACTTGAGTCCGGACGGAACGGGCTTCGCGGTTCCTCGGACGCAGTATCCGATGGTCGAGAGCCTGCTGAACGGCTTGGTCGTGCCGGTGGGCGAGGAGCGATCGATCTACCTGATGCAGATCGGGCAGGTCGAGACCAAGGCGGTTCAGACTCAGGCGGCGCTTCTGCAGCGCTTCGGTCCGGTCGTCCGGATCCGGGCGGACGTCACGGAGAGCTGCACGATGGTCTCAGTGATCGGCCACGAGTACCTGCAGCAGCCCGGGGTCTTCCATCGGGCGATCCGGGTGCTGGCCGAGAACCAGATCGCCGTGCTCCAGACGAGCGACAGCGAGCTGTCGATGAGCCTGCTCATCTTGGAGTCGGAGACCCGTCGGGCGGTCAGCCTGCTCCACGACGCGTTCGGCCTGCAGGAAGCCACCTGACCCCATGTTCCGCCTTCCCGCCGACCGTCCGGCCGTGATGGGTGTCCTGAACGTGACGCCCGATTCGTTCAGCGATGGCGGCGCGTTCTTGGACTCTTCCGCGGCGCTGGACCATGCGCTCCGCATGGTCGACGAGGGTGCGGATCTGGTGGATGTGGGTGGGGAGTCCACCCGCCCCGGCGCGGCGGAGGTCCCGGCCGACGAGGAGTGGTCGCGGGTCGGAAAGGTCCTGGAGAGCCTGGTCCGGCGCGGGGTGCTAGTGAGCGTCGACACGCGCAAGGCGGAGGTCGCGCGCCGCGCGCTGGACTGCGGCGCCTGCGTGGTGAACGACGTATCCGGTCTGCGTGACCCGGCGATGATGGATCTCGTCTGTTCGCGGCCCTGCGCGGTGTGCATCATGCACATGCAAGGCGAGCCGGCCACGATGCAGATCCAGCCCCACTACCGCGACGTGGTGGAGGAGGTGCTGGAGTTCCTGCTCCGCCAAGCGTCGGAGGCGGTGCGGCGGGGCAAGCCGTCGCCGGAGGTGTGGATCGACCCCGGAATCGGCTTCGGCAAGACGACGGAGCACAACCGGGCGCTCCTCCGGTCTCTCGACAGGCTGGTTCGCACGGGATATCCCGTTCTGCTCGGAGTGAGCCGGAAGTCGTTCATCGGTCGCGTTCTCGGCGGCGAAGCGACCCCCCTGCCCGTGGAGGATCGGTTGGAGGGGACGCTGGCCGTCCAGGTGTGGGCGCAGCTGCAGGGAGTCCGAGTGTTGCGCGTCCACGACGTCCTCGCCACGAGGCGTTGCGTCGAGATGGTTCGCTGGCTCCGCGCCGATGGGTATCCTGCCCGCGACTGAGGAGGCGCACGATGAACTGTCCCTTCCAAAAGGCGATCCGCATCGACGGCGAGGCTTTGCTCCGCAACCTGCGGAGGGAGGGCACTCCGGAGCGGGTTCACTTTCTGGATCTCTACCTGGACTGGGAGGTTCAGGCCGCCCTGGACGAGCGCTACGGCGTGTGGGAGGACATCGACCCCAACGACCCGCTCGCGGGGCCCAAGCGGCACGTGGCGATGCAGCGGTTCCTCGGGTACGACCACGCGACGTGGGGCCTCACAGGCATCGATTGGCCGCTGAACCGAGAGACCGCCGAGGACACGGCTGACCTCAGGAGGGAGGGCGGCCGGTCGTTCGTGAACGAGCACGTCGGTCCGATCACCGACTGGGAGTCGTTCGAGCGCTACCCGTGGCCCAACCCGGACGACGCGGACGATTCCGGCTTGGCGTACCTCAGCCGAGAGCTTCCGGACGACATGGTTCTGGTCGGCGGGCTCTGCGGGCACATCGCCGAGAACCTCACTTGGCTGATGGGCTACGAGACGCTCTGCTACGCGCTGTTCGACGCGCCGGATCTCGTCCAAGCGATCTCCGACCGGCTGATTGAGTTCGAGCGGCGCTATGTGGAGCGAATCCTCTCGTTCGACAGGGTTCAAGCGGTGTTCGCTTCGGACGACATGGGATTCCGGACGGGAACGCTGATCGGCCCGGACGACTTGCGGCGCTACGTGCTGCCGGGCCATCGCCTCCTCTCCAGAATGGCCCACGACGCCGGCAGGCAGTACTGGCTCCATTCCTGCGGGAAGTTGGACGACATTCTGCCCGACCTGCTGGACGACGTGAGGATCGACGCTCGGCACTCCTTCGAGGACGTCATCCAGCCGGTCACCGAGGCGAAGAGGCTGCACGGGGACCGTGTGGCGCTGTTGGGCGGCATCGACATGGACTTCCTCTGCCGAGCCACGGAGGCCCAGGTTCGGCAGAGGGTGCGGGAGACGCTGGATGTGTGCCAGCCCGGCGGCGGATACTGTCTGGGCACGGGCAACAGCGTGGCGAACTACCTTCCCTTGGACAATTATCTGGCCATGTTGGACGAAGGAAGGTTGTACGGATCGGCATGAGGGCGTCTCCGTCGGCGATCGAGGTTCTGCGGGCGAGCACCGTGTTCGGGGTGCTTCCCGACGAGGAGCTGGCCACGCTCGCCCAAGGCGCGAGCGTCGGCGAGTTCCAGCCGGGCGAGATTCTGTGGCTTCGCGGGGACAGACCGAGGTTCGTCGGCGTGGTCGGCGCCGGCTTCGTGCGCATGAGCCAGACCACGGCGTCGGGCAGGGAGGTTGCCGTGGAGCTGATGGGCCCGGGGCACACCTTGGGCCTGCTGTCGGCGATCGAAGATCGGCCGTTTCCGCTGGATGCCGTCGCCATCACCTCGGTGCGGCTGGTGCGGCTCGATCCGGAACGGGCGGTGGAGGCCTACGAGCGCTCGGACGAGCTGAAGGACAGACTGGTGCGGCGCACGACGGAGCGCCTGAAGGCGGCCTATGGCTTTCTGGCCAAGTCCGTGGCGGGACGCGTCGACGGCCGGATCGCCGCCGTGCTGCTGTGGCTCGTCGAATCCTACGGCGTTCGCGACGGCGACGGTTGGACGCTCACGATCCCCCTGACGCGGCAGGAGCTGGCCTACCTCGCAGGCACCACGGTGGAGACGGCGATCCGCGTGCTCTCCAGCTGGCAGCGCAACGGCTGGCTGCAGACGGTCCGCCGGACCCTGACGATCCGCGACCTGGAAACGCTGGAGGCCATGGTCGACGGGCCCTAGACCTCTTCGTCGAAGCCTCCGCCCCTCGGCAGATACCGCTCCCAGCCGGGGGGAGGCTCGTAGGGCATCCCGGGTGCGAGCCGTCTCCAGACGATGCCCGACGCCTCGCGAATCCAGCGCGCCGCCTCGTTGTTCGGGCCCCAGCTCCGGTCCGAGAGATCGGATGTGTAGAACGCGGCGACGTAAGGAGTTGGACCGAACACGATCGCGGTGTCGGATCGGGACGAGGATACGAAGCCGGACTTGCTCGCGCAGACCACCCCCGGAGGCACAGCCACGGCGATGAGATTGTCCCAATACTGGTGGGACAGAATGCGGAGCATCCGTTCCGACGCGGCCGGTCCGGCGAATCGGCCCAGGGCGATCCCCTTGAGAAGGCGCGCCATCTCCCGAGGCGTGGTCACTCCCAAGCCGTACTCGGCTCTCAGCTGAGCTAGCTCCACCGCCTCCGCGGGCGCGCCGGAGAGCAGCTTGGTGCTCCGGAAGCCCAGCTCCTGGAGCGTGCGGTTGACCGTGTCCGTTCCGATGCGGTCGCGCAGGACGATCGTGGCGGTGTTGTCGCTGTATCCGATCATCAGGTTGACCCACCCATCCACGTCGATCGGCTGGCCTTCGGGGAAGAACCAGGACCAAGGACTGAGCTCGCGCCGTTCTTGGGGTGGAGCAGGGATCGGTTCGGTCCACGCCAGGCGTCCGCCCTCCACCTGCCGCACGGCCGCAACCATCACGGCCGTCTTGATGGTCGAGGCCGTAGGAAACAGTCTGTCCTCCAGTCGCCCGACGCCCCGTGAGCCGTGAAGCTCCTCGATCCAGAATCCTGCGGTGCCCGCCAGCCTCTCCGCGTGCCGGCTCAGCTCGTCTGACAGCGCCTGCCAATCGGCCTCCTCCCGGTGCGCCATGGATCGGATGATGGCAGGTCGCTGTGCATAATGGGCCATGCCGCGATCTGCCGACGCCGCCTCCGCACCGGTCCGCTGGGACCTTTCCGACCTGTTCTCCGACCCGTCGGACCCGAAACTGGAGGAGCTCTGGCGCTCGATCGAGGCTCGGGCCGAGCGGTTCGAGAGCGCCTACCGGGGGACGTTGGGCGTGGACGAGGTCGACCCCGGGCGCGTGCTGTCGGCCATCCGTGAGATCGAGTCCATCTACCAGGATCTGTACAAGCCCCTCACCTACGCCCATCTGCTTTTCTCCGCCGACACCTCGGACCCCAAGCTCGGCGCTTTCCTGCAGAAGCAGATGGAGCGCATGACCCCGGTGAACGTCCGCCTGATGTTCTTCGAGCTGGAGATCCAGGGCTGGAGCGAAGAGACCGCTGCCAGGATCGCGGGCTCAGCGGAGTTGGCCTCTTACCGCCACTACCTGCAGTCGGTCCGGCGACTCAGTCCGCACCGTCTCTCCGAGCCGGAGGAGGTGATCCTGGAGGAGCTGGCCAACACGGGGGTCCGGGCGTGGGTACGGCTGTTCGAGGAGCTGACCAGCAACCACGTCTACCGTCTTCGCGATCCCCACAGTGGCCAGGTTCGGGAGCTCACCATGGAGCAGGTCATCGACCTGCTTCGCGAGGCCGACCGCTCGGTGCGGATGGCCGCCGCCGACGCCCTCACGGCGGGCCTCAAGGAAAAGGAGAGGGTTCTGGTGTTCAACTACAACAACCTGATCCAGGCGCACGCCGTGGAGGACCGGCTCCGAAAGCACCCCTATCCGGAGCACGCCCGGCACCTTACCAACGAGCTGGACAAGGAGACGGTCGATCTGGTGATGGGCCTGTGCCGGGAGCGATCGGACATGGTCGCCCGATACTATCGCACCAAGCGCGAGATTCTGGGCCTTCCCGAGCTGACGCACGTGGACCGCTACGCCCCCTTGGGAGAGTCCAAGGAGAGGATTCCGTTCGACGAGGCCCGGAACCTCGTTCTGGAGGCCTTCCGCTCGTTCTCTCCGCGCATGGCCGAGGTCGCCCAGGAGTTCTTCGACAAAAGATGGATCGACGCAGAGGTGCGCCCGGGCAAGCAGGGCGGCGCCTTCTGCAGCTACGTGACGCCCGACACGCACCCGCTGGTCTTCCTCTCCTATCTGGGCAAGCTGGAGGACGTGAGCACGCTGGCGCACGAACTGGGGCACGGCGTGCACGCTTCGCTCAGCCGCAAGCAGACGCTGTTCAACTTCCACGGCACGCTCCCGCTGGCCGAGCTGGCGTCGACGTTCGGTGAGATGCTGGTCTTCGAGAAGCTGGCCTCGAGGGCGACCGCAAGGGACCGGCTGGCCCTGTACGCCTCCAAGATCGAGGGCTCGTTCGCGACGATCTTCCGCCAGGCCGCGATGTTCCGGTTCGAGCAGGGGTGCCATCGGCGGCGCCGTGAGAGCGGGGAGCTGACCGCCGAGGACTTCGCGGCGATCTGGCAGGACGAGCTGCAGTCGATGTTCGGGGACTCTCTGATCTTGGGCGAGCAGCACGGCTGCTGGTGGAGCTACGTGTCGCACTTCGTGGCCTCGCCGTTCTACGTCTACGCCTATGCGTTCGGCGAACTCTTGGTGATGTCGCTGTTCGAGATGTCGCGGCGCGAGGGTCCTTCGTTCGCCGAACGGTACCTGGCGCTCTTGGAGAAGGGGGGATCGGAGAGCCCGGCAGACCTGCTGCGCCCGCTCGGCGTGGACCTGCAGGACCGGAAGTTCTGGGAGGGCGGACTCTCCGTGCTGGAGCGGACGGTGGGGGAGTTCGAGGAGATCTGGGCGGGGCTTCGCGGCCAAGGGTAGGGAGGCGATGCGGCGCACGAAGATCGTCTGCACACTCGGCCCTGCGGTGGACTCGCGGGAGAGGATTCGGGAGCTCATCGCGGCGGGGATGAACGTGGCGCGGGTGAACTGCAGCCACGGAGACTGGGAGTCGAAGCGGCGGTGGATCGCTTGGATCCGCGAGGACAGCCCCGAGCTGGGCCCCGTCGCCGTGCTGGCGGACTTGCAGGGGCCGAAGTTCCGGATCGGCGAGCTTCCCGGACCGCCTCGGGAACTCGCAGCCGGAGATTCCGTCCGGGTAGGCCCCGCACCGGCAGCGGACGTGCCGATCGACCAGCCCGAGGTGCTCGCGGCCCTCGGCCCGGGCTCGACGCTGCTCCTCGGGGACGGGCAGATCGAGGTGCGGGTCGAGGGAGTGGACGGTGGGTTGTTCCGAGGCAGCGTCGTCTGCGGAGGAACGCTGCGCGGCCGCCAGGGCGTGACCGTGGTGGGGCGGTCGTTCGACTCGGCCCCGCTGACGGACAAGGACCTGGACGACGTGCGGCAGGCCGTCGAGGCCGACGTCGACTACATCGCGCTGAGCTACGTGCGGTCGGCCGACGACGTCCGGCTGTTGAGGAGGATCGTCGACGGTCGCAAGCCGGGCATCGGCATCGTCGCGAAGATCGAGACCCCGGAGGCCGTGCGCAACCTCGAGGAGATTCTCGAGGCCTCGGACGCGATCATGGTCGCACGGGGCGACCTGGGCCTTCAGGTGCCGCTCGAGAGCGTGCCGCACGTGCAGAAGACCGCCATCCGCTGCGCCCTCCGCCGGGGGAAGCCGGTGATCACGGCCACCCAGATGCTGGAGAGCATGATGGAATCCGGACGGCCAACCAGGGCAGAGGCCACCGACGTGGCCAACGCCGTGCTGGACGGCACGGACGCGCTCATGCTGAGCGGGGAGACCGCCGCAGGGGCCTATCCGGTCGAGGCCGTGCGATGGATGGCGAGGATCGCCGAAGAGGCGGAGCGGCACTTCGACTACGAAGGACGCCTGCGGGAGGCGAGCCGCTCCGAGCGCGTGGAGCACACGATGGCCGTGGCCTACGGAGCGGCTCAGCTCGCCGCGATGCTGCGCCCGAAGGCGATCCTTTCGACGACCACGAGCGGGCAGACCGCGCGTCTCGTCAGCTCCTTCCGCCCCGTGGCCCCGGTGTGGTGCGGAGCCTGGGTGCCGAGGGTGGCCCGGCGGATGGCGCTGGTGTGGGGCGTCACGGCGTTGGTGCAGCCGAAGGAGACCAACACCGACCACCTGGTGGACCGCCTGATCTCGTCGTTCCGCGATCGGGGTATGTTGCGGGAGGGAGACACGGTGGTGGTCACGGCGGGCGTTCCAGCCGGCGAGCCCGGCCACACGAACCTGATCCTGACTCGAACGGTGCGATGATGGCGAAGGGGATCGCCTGGTGGAAGGTCTTGGTGGTGGGTTCCGCCGTGGCGGCGGGGGCCTTCCTCGGGCAGCTGCCTTGGCGAAGGGCGTGGGAGCAGCAGCGGAGCCTCGCGGCCCTGCGGGAGGATGTGAGGCGGGCCGAGGCCGACCGCGAGCGGCTCGTTCGGGAGAAGGCGCGGCTCGAGAACCCGCTGTTCCGTGAGGCGATGCTGCGGGAGCAGGGGCTGCTCAAGGCCGGCGAGAGACCGCTGACGGTGCCGCCGGAAGGACCTGCGGAATCCCGGTAGTTTTGCCGATCATCCCGATGAGGGCGCCTTGCGCCCCATCGCCATGAACGCGCTGAACAAGCTCCTGAAGCACCCGGATCTGTTGCTCGGAGCGGGCATGCTGCTCATCGTCGGGATGCTGATCCTGCCGATGCCGACGTGGGCCTTGGACCTTGGGCTCGTGGTCGCGATCGCGTCCTCGGTGGTGATCCTTCTCTCCGCGGTGAACGTCACCGACCCGCTCCAGTTCAGCGTGTTTCCCTCGCTGCTGCTGATCTCCACGCTGTTCCGACTGGCCCTGAGCGTGGCGGCGACCAAGCTGATTCTGGGGAGCGGCCAGGGCGGGCACGTGATCGAGACGTTCGGCTCGGTGGTGATGGGCGGCGACTTCGTCGTCGGGTTCGTGGCGTTCCTGATCCTGGTGATCGTCCAGTTCATCGTGATCACCAACGGCGCGGGGCGCGTGGCCGAGGTGGTGGCCCGGTTCACGCTGGACGCCCTGCCCGGCAAGCAGATGGCGATCGACGCCGACCTCGCCGCGGGGGCGATCGACGACGAGCAGGCTCGGGAGAGGCGACGGCAGATCAAGCTGGAGGCGGACTTCTACGGCGCGATGGACGGCGCGTCGAAGTTCGTGAAGGGCGACGCCATCGCGGCGATCCTGATCATCCTGGTGAACATCGTGGGTGGCTTCGCCGTAGGCTTCCTGCGCGGCGAGGGCGACGCGATGGCGATCCTCCGCACCTACGCGCTGCTGTCCGTAGGCGAGGGTCTCGTCTCCCAGCTTCCGGCGCTGCTGATCTCCACCGCGAGCGGCCTGATGGTCACCCGGGCCGGGCAGGAGCGCAGCATGGGTGGCGAGATGGCCGGCCAGCTGCTCAGCCAACCCCGCGCGATCGGGGGAGCGGGCGTGGCCCTGGCCCTGCTCGGCTTGGTCCCGGGCTTTCCCGCGACGATCTTCTTCGCGATCGGCGGCCTCTGCATCGCCCTCTCCCGGTCGCTGGGCAAGAGCCCTTCTTCTGGGCCGGACGCTCCGGGCAAGAAGGCCGCCAAAGCGGAGGGTGCGGAAAAGGCGAAGCCGCTGCCGACCGGCCCCGAGGCCGTCCTGCCGCTGCTGAACGTGGACCCGATCGAGATCGAGGTGGGCTACGGCATCACCAGGCTGGCGGATCCACGCGTGGGAGGCGACCTGAGCGAGCGGGTGGCGGCGACCCGCCGGCAGATCGCCTTGGAGCTCGGCTTCGTGATGCCTACGGTCCGCATCCGGGACAGCATCCATCTGGAGCCGAACGAGTACTGCATCAAGATCCGGGGCGAGGAGGTCGCGCGCGGCGAGGTCCTCCTTGGCCACTGCCTCGCGGTGAACGGCGGTGGGATCCTGCAGACCGTCCCCGGAACCCCCACGAAGGACCCCGTTTTCGGACTCGACGCCCTTTGGGTGGACGAGAACCTCAAGGAGGCAGCGCAACGGGCCGGCTACACCGTCATCGAGCCCTCGGCGGTCATCTCGACGCACCTGGCCGAGGTGGTCAAGACGCACGCGGCCGAGCTGCTCAGCCGCCAGGACGTCCTCACCCTGCTGGACAACGCCAAGCAGGTGAACGAGGCCGTGGTGAACGAGCTGGTCCCCAACGTGCTGCAGATCGGGGACATTCAGAAGGTGCTGCAGCACCTGCTCCGCGAACGCGTGCCCATCCGAGACATGGTGACCATCTTGGAGACGATGGCCGACTTCGGGAGCCGCGTCAAGGATCCCGACCAGCTGGGCGAGCTGGTGAGGGCCGCGATCGCCCGAACCATCACGCGGCAGTTCGTCGACCAGGACAACCGGCTGTACTGCATCACGCTCGATCCGAGGCTGGAGCAGAGGCTGGTCGAGTGCGTCAACGTGACCAGCTTCGGCAGCGTGCTGATCCTGGACCCTCAGGAGCAGAGGCAGCTCATCGAGAAGCTGCAGGGCGAGATGGACCGGGCCATGGCCAGCGGCGGCCAGCCGGTCCTGCTGTGCGGCAACCAGCTTCGCCTGCCTCTGAGGCGGCTGCTGGAGAAGTACCTGCCGTCGCTGCCCGTTCTCGCGTACAACGAGGTCTCCGCCCAGGCCGAGGTGGAGTTCGTGGGTCAGGTCGCCGCCGCCTAGGCCTCAGCGAAGCAGCAGATACAGGCACGTGACGGTCGCAAGGCCGATCACCAAATCTTCGAACCACGCCTGGGAGAGGCGTCGGAAGACGGCTCGGCCCGCGTAGCAACCGACCAGGATGGCGGGGACCGCGAGGGCGTTCATGGCGAGGGAGGATGCGGTGACCATCGGCGCCTGCGGCTGGAGCGCGGTGAGCATGGCGAAGATGGGCAGCTTGAGCAGGTTGAAGATCAGGTAGAACCACGCCGCCGTTCCCATGAACTCCTCCTTGGGGATCCGCGCGGAGGCGAGGTAGAGGTTGGTGACCGGACCGGCCGCGTTGCTCACGGTCGTGGCGTACCCCGCGGCGACTCCCGCGAGGATCCGTCCGCCGAGGCTGTGGGGTTGCAGGCGGTCGCCCAGCCGCCCGCGCAGCAGGTGGATCGCCACCATGGCCAGCACCAGCGCGGCGATCAGCCGCTCGACGACGCGGGCGAGGGCCGGCGACGTGCCCATCCACCAGAGCGTTCCGGCGCCCGCCGCCACGCCCGCCGCCACCCAAGGAGCCAGACCCAGCAGGATGGGCCATCGGGCGTGGCGTCGGTACCACGCGACGGCGAAGAGGTCCCCAACCAGCAGCATCGGTAACAAGGCTCCGGGCGAGGAGCGCCCGCTGAACGCCACCGCCATCAGCGGCACGATGACCACGCCCGCCCCCGGAACGCCGGTCTTGGAAAGCCCCACGAACGCCGCAGCCACAAGCACGCAGATCCACTGGAGCGGCGAGAGGGGCGGCAGCACGGCTGAAACTGTACCCGTGACCCTCGGGGCGGGGCCTCCATGGCGAGAGTCGGGCCGAACCGCGATCGGCCTTCGGAAGTAGAATGCCCTTGTGAGCGGGGTGGTCGAAGCGCTGAGACGGCGCCTTGGCGGGGAGGCCGTGCTGGCTGGCCCCGCCGTGCAGCGCGTCTACGAGTGCGACGCCTACACGGTGGAGAAGCGCCCACCGATCTGCGTGGCCCTGCCGTCGACCACCGAAGAGGTTCAGGCCGCCGTGCTGGTCTGCCGCGAGCACGGGGTGCCGTTCGCCGCCCGCGGCGCGGGGACCGGCCTGAGCGGCGGAGCGACCGTTGCGGGCGTCGTGGTCTCGACCCGGCGGATGAACCGCATCCTCGAGGTCGACGCGGCGAACCGGCTCGCCAGGGTGCAGCCCGGAGTGACCAACCTGCAGGTGAGTCGCGCGGCGGAGCCGCACGGGCTGTTCTTTGCGCCCGACCCCTCCAGCCAGCACGTGAGCACGATCGGCGGGAACATCGCCGAGAACGCCGGCGGGCCGCACACGCTCAAGTACGGCGTCACCGCCAACCACGTCCTGGAAGTCGAGGTCGTCCTTCCGAACGGGGAGATCGCTCGCTTTGGCTCCCGGGTTCTGGGGACGCCCGGCATCGACCCGTCCGCGCTGATCGTCGGCTCCGAGGGCACGCTGGGAGTGCTGACCGAGGCCGTGCTGCGCCTCACGCCGAAGGCGGAGTGGGTGCGGACGGCCCTCGCCTTCTTCCGAACGCCGCGCGAGGCCGTGCGGGCCGTGGCGCAGATGATCGCGGAGGGTGTCGTTCCGTTGGCTCTGGAGTTCATGGACTCCACGTTTATGAGGGTGGTGTCCGAATCGTTCGGCTTGGCGTTCCCTCCGCAGGCCGGCGCCTTCCTGCTCATGGAGTTCGACGGGACGGAAGTTTCCACCCGAGCCGAGCTGGAAGCCGCGACCGCCGTGTGCCGGCGATGCGGTGCCCTCGAGCTTCAGGTGGCCAAGGACGACGCCGAGCGGGCCCGCTTGTGGTACGCCCGCAAGAACGCCGTGGGCGGCCTCGGGCGGATCGCACCGAGTAAGGTGACCCACGACGGCTCGATCCCGCGGTCGAAGCTCCCGGAGATGCTGGAGCGGATCGCCGAGATCGCCGAGCGCCATGGCGTCGTGGTCGCGAACCTGGCGCACGCCGGCGACGGGAACCTGCATCCCTGTGTGCCTTTCGACGACCGGGATCCGGACCAGACGGCCAGGATGCATCGCGCCGCCGACGAGATCATGCGCCTGTGCGTCGAGTTCGGCGGCAGCATCACTGGAGAGCACGGGGTGGGCCTGGAGAAGCTGCCGTTCATGCGCCTGATGTTCTCGAAGGAGGATCTGGAGTTTCAGCGGAGGTTGGCGGCTGCCCTGGGAGCGGATCCGCTCTGCAACCCGGGCAAGCTTGTGCCGGAGGTTGGGGCTTGAGCGGGGCGGCTTGGGAGGCGCTCGCGGCCGGGCTGGCGGGCGACGACCCGGTTCGGATCGTCGGCTCAGGAACCAAGGTCGCGTGGTGCGGAGCGGTCGCGGGTCGGGAGGTCCGAGTCGGGCTCAGCGGCATCGTGGAGTTCGAGCCAGACGATCAGTACGTGGAGGCTTGGGCCGGCACCCCGCTGAGCGAGCTTCAGGCGGAGTGCGCCGCCAAGGGGTTGGCGCTGCCGCTGCCCGATCGTGGCCGGTGGGGCGAGGCTCTGTCCGGATACCCTGGAACGGTCGGCGGGCTGGTCGCCATGAACTTGCCGCACGCGCTGGCCGAGCAGTGCGGCGGTCCTCGGGACTGGATCCTCCGGGTGGAGATCCTGACCGCCGAAGGCCGTCTGGTGAGGGCCGGCTGCAAGGCGGTGAAGAACGTCGCCGGCTACGACGTGCCGAAGCTCATGGTCGGCTCCCGGGGTGCGTTGGGGGTCTTGCTGAAGGTGGGGTTTCGGCTGTGGCCCACGCGGGCGATGCCGGAACCCGACGCCTCGGTGGTCTCGGACCGACCCGCCAACTGGGTTCAACGGACGCTCCGCACGGACTTCGACCGAGCCTGCGAGGCCGCAGCGGGTCGCCTGGTCGCCACGGATCGGGCCTCGTCAACGCTTTGGGCGTGTCTCGAGTTCGGGGAGAGCCTTCCCCGATTCCCCGGCGACTGGGTGCTCAGCCCTCGGCACCAAGAGCCGCCCGAGGATCCGGTCGCAAACGCGGTGCGACGTCTGAAGCGGGCGGCCGACCCGACCGGGAGGCTGAATCCGGGGGTGTTCGGGTGGATCTGAGCGAACTCACGGCCCGCTGCATCCACTGCGGACTGTGCCTCGAGGCGTGTCCGACGTACGTTCTGACTTACGACGAGACGAAGTCCCCCCGCGGTCGTATCCACTTGGCTCGCGCGGTGCTGGAGGGCCGGTTCGAGTTCGACGAGCAGATGGCGGACTCGATCGACACGTGCCTCGGATGCCGAGCCTGCGAGACGGCCTGTCCCAGCGGCGTCCACTATGGCTCGATCCTGGAGCTGGTTCGCGAGCGCATGGAGTCCCGGCGGCCGAGGCCGGTGTTGAAGGCGTTCACGGGGGCCCTCACGAACCGCCCGCTGCTGCACCTGCAGCTGGCGGGCTCCCGGCTTTTGCCCGGCCAGAGGGTTCCCGGCTTCCTCAGCAGGGCCCTCGCCGGCCGTCCCGCCGAGGCCGACCGACCGAAGCCCCAGCCATCCGGCGCTTGGCCGCCGATCGACCCCAGCGAGCTTCCCCCCATCCGTGGAGAGGTGTTCCTGCTCGACGGCTGCGTGATGGAACCGCTGTTCGCGCGCGTCCACGAGGCCTCGGCCAGGCTGCTGCAGCGCTGCGGCTTCCGGGTGCGCGGCACAGGAGGCCTCTGCTGCGGCGCCCTGCATGCGCACTCCGGCTATCTGACGGACGCCCGCAAGAGGGCCCTGCGGCTCGCCCAGGCTCTGGAAGGGTCGATTCCGGTGGTTACGGACTCCGCAGGCTGCGGAAGCACGATCAAGGAGTATCAGGCGCTGGACCCCGCGCTGGGGGAGCTCGCGGCCCGGGCGCGGGACCTTTCGGAGTTCCTCGTCGAGCACGGCTTCGAGGAGCGGCTGCGGGCATCGAAGGGACTGCGCATCACGGCCACGTACCACGACGCCTGCCATCTCGCGCACGGGCAGGGCGTCCGCTCGCAGCCCCGGCGTCTGCTCGAGGCGGTGCCGGGCTTGAGGCTGGTGCCTCTGAACGAGAGCGACATGTGTTGCGGGAGCGCGGGCACCTACAACCTGACACAACCTTCGCTCGCACGGCGCCTGCTGGAACGCAAGTGGGCGAACATCGAGGCCACCGGCGCCGAGGTCGTCGTGCTCGGCAATCCGGGGTGCCACGCTTGGATCGAGCAAGGCTCCCGCGAGGCGCCCGGAAGGGCGCGGGTTCTCCACATCGCCGAGCTGCTCGAGGCCTCTTTCGTCGGGAGTCTGCCCGGTTCCGCCTAAGCGCCGGCCAGGGCGCGGAACGCCTCCCTCAGAGCGACCAGGCGGTCCGTGTGGCGCGTCCAGAACTCGTGCCCCACGTAGCCCTCGTAGCCAGCCTCTTCCAGCGCCCGACCGATGGCCGAGTAGTTCAGCTCCTGCGTGTGGTCGATGTCCTTCCGGCCGGGAACTCCGGCGGTGTGGATGTGTCCCAGCAGGGGCGCGATCCTCCGGAGGGTTCGGATGACGTCACCCTCCATGATCTGCATGTGGTACACGTCGTACAGGATCTTCGCGCGGGGGCTGGCGCAGAGCTCGCACACGAGCACGGCCCAGTCGGTGCGATCGGCCATGTAGAACGGGTGGTCCACCTTGGAGTTGAGCAGCTCCAGGTTCAGGTTGACGCCCAGCTCCTCGGCCAGCGGCAGAACGCGGCGCAGGCACCTCGCGGCCTCGATGGCGCCGACCTCGTCGCTCCGCCCCGCGCTCCGATTGCCGCTCAGGGTGATGAGACCGGGAACCCCCAGCTCGTTCGCCTTGCGGATCGACCGCTCGAGTTCGCCGACGATGCGGTCGTGCTGCTCGGGGTCGTTCAGGCCCTGGGTGTGCGACGCGTGACCCACCATGCTGCACAGAACGAGCCCGGCGCGGCGGGCCTCCTCCGCGATGGCGTCCACACCGTCGTCCCAGAACCAGATCTCCACGGCGGCGAATCCGATGGCCTTCGCCTCGCGGAAGAGGTCGGCCAGCGGCTGGCCTTCCGTGCGGAAGCAATCCAGACAGAAGCTCTGCTTGAGTGGCATCTTGGTTCCTCCTAGGCGTAGTCGACGGTGAGCTTGACGCCAGCGGCCGGGTCTCCGGCGACGCGGAGATAGGCCTCGGGCAGGTCTTCGAACCGAACGGTCGGCCCGAGCACGGGCGCCCCGCGAACCGCCCCGCGGCAGATCAGCTCGAAGCACTCCTCTTGGATCCTGCGGTGGCTCCATCGGGGGTGGTCCGGATTGGGATCGCTGCAGGCCCGGCTGGAGACGAGGCGCGGTCGGTTCATGTGGAACTCGCCCCCGAAGTCGAGGCCCTCGCGGTGGGGCGGCGGGAACGCACCCAGCACGATCGTGCCGCCATAGGCGATTCCCCGGATGGCCTGCTGCAGGGCCCTCGCGGACCCGCTGAAATCCACGATCACGTCCGGTCCCCTGCCGGCGGTCGCATCCCGAAGGGCGAGGCCGATGTCGCCCTCGGTCGGGTCGAGCGTCCGGTCGGCCCCGCACTCCTCCGCGGCCTCGCGCCGCCTTTCGATCGGGTCCAGGGCGACGACCAGGGTCGCGCCCGCAGCCTTGGCCAGCTGCACGCAGCACAGGCCGATCGCGCCCATGCCGAACACCGCGATCCGGTCGCCGATTCGGCCTCCACCATCGCGCAGGGCGCCGAGAGCGAACTCGCAGGGGTCGAGCAGAAGCGCGTCCTTCCAGTCCACCCCGTCCGGCACTCTCCAGCAGTCCGCCTCGTTCGCGACCAGTTCGGGTTGGAACGGCGCGCTCACACACACGAGGTCGCCGGGCCGGAGCAGTCGGCACCCCGGGCCGACCTCGGTCACCTCGCCGTACTGCATGTTGCCCAGCGGCACCGGGTAGGACCAGAGCATGCCCTCGGGGACGTGCAGCAGTCGCTCGGGATCCCAGCGCCCCCGGTCGTTGGCGTAGCCGCGGACGAACGCCATCATCGTCCCGTGCTTCTCCACGCCGTGCAGGCAGCGGACGCGAACTTGGCTCGGGCCGGGCGGCGGCAGGTTCACCTCGCGCCAACCCACGACGTTGCGCTCCAGGCAGGCGAGTTGCTTCATGGTAGGACGATTCGCCGCGTGCAGCCGGGATTCCTGTGCGAAACGCGTTCACGAGGAGAGGGGGCTTGGGGTAACGTCGGCCCATGAAGGCGTGGATCCTCGCTCTCGTTCCTTGGCACGCCGCGGCCTGCTCGGCGCAGGCGCCGTCTACGTGGGCGTTCGAACCGAAGCGCGATCCCTTCAGCCCGGCGGCGGTGTTCGACCTCCGCTCCCTCAACGAGAAGGTGGCCGGCGAGTCCGGGTACCTGCGCGTGGATGCCAACGGCGACTTTCTGCTCGGCAACGGCAAGCCGGTCCGACTGTGGTGCGTCAACACGGACGTCGGGCGCGAGAAGCCGTTCGTCCGGCGGCCGCTCGGCCGGCAGGACGAGCCGGACCTCGACCGGCACGCGCGGTTTTTGGCCAAGCGCGGCGTGAACATGGTCCGCGCCCACACCCACATGAACCCCGGACCAGACGAGGATCCCAAGGCCATCAACCAGCAGGAGCGCGACTGGGTGTGGCGCCTGGTCGCGGCGATGAAGAAGCAGGGCATCTACACGACCGTCTCGCCCTACTGGACCGTCACCTGCAAGATCGGCAAGAACTGGGGGATCGACGGCGGGGAGCAGGAGTCGTTCGGACTGCTGTTCTTCGACGAGAAGCTTCAGGAGTACTACAAGGGTTGGCTGCGCCAGCTCTTGGCTCCGCCCAACCCGTACACGGGGATCCCGCTCGCCAAGGATCCCGCGCTGGGCATCTTCCAGCTGCAGAACGAGGACAGCCTGCTGTTCTGGACAGCCAACAACCTGAAGCCGGAGCAGAGGCGCAACCTCGGCCGCAAGTTCGCCCAGTGGGCGGCCAAGAAGTACGGGTCGCTGGCGGCGGCTCGGCAGGCCTGGGGCGGCTTCTCCGCCGATGGGGACGACTGGCAGGCCGGCGTGCTGGGATTCCGCAACCTGTGGGAGCTCACCCAACCCCGCCAGCCGCAATCCACCAAGCGACTGAGCGACCAGCTCCAGTTCGCCACCGAGACGATGCGCCGCTTCAACGAGGAGATGATCCGGTTCCTCCGCGAGGACCTCGGGTGCAAGGCGCTGGTGAACCCCGGCAACTGGACCACCGCCGACAACGTGCGCCTGATGGACGCCGAGCGATGGTCCTACGCCGCCGGCGAGGTGCTGGCCGTCAACCGCTACCTCGGCGGAGTGCACATCGGACCCAACCAAGGCTGGGCCATTCAGAACGGCGACAAGTTCACCAGCGACAGCGTCCTCAAGGATCCGTTGATCCTTCCGATCAACCTGAAGCAGGCGGTCGGGCATCCGATGCTGGTCACGGAGAGCGCCTGGGTGATGCCGAACGGCAACGCCGCCGAAGGGCCCTTCCTGGTGGCCGCCTACTCCTCGCTGAACGGCGTGGACGGCTAATACTGGTTCGCCACCGGCGACGACGAGTGGACCCCGCCCCAGTCGGCCAACGGCTACAACCCCAGCCAGAAGAAGTGGACCTTCGGCTACCCGGACATGCTGGGACAGTTCCCGGCGGCCGCGCTCCTGTACCGCATGGGCTACGTGCGGCGCGGCGAGCCCGTCGTCCGGGAGCAGAGGCCTCTGGAGGACATCTGGGCCGGCACGGTGCCCGTCATCGCCGAGGAGAAGGGGTTCGATCCGAACCGGATGCAGGGCGCCTTCTCCCCGCGCACCAACGTGCCAGGCGGCGTGAACCCGTTGGCGTTCTTCGCCGGGCCGGTGACGGTGGAGTACGGCGGAGAGGCCTCGAAGACCTACGTCCACCCGAACTTGAAGACCCTGATCGACGCGGCCTCCCGGCGGGTCCGCAGCGTCACCGGAGAGCTCGTGCTCGACTACGGGCGCGGCCTCTGCACCCTGGACGCGCCCAAGGCCCAGGGGGTCGTCGGTTGGTTCGCCGGCGCGCAGCAGCCGATCCGCCTCTCGACGATCGACGTGACGTGCCAGAACCGGTTCGCCTCGGTCCTCGTGGTTCCGCTGGACGATCGGCCGCTGAGCGAGTCCCGTCGGGTGCTGGTTCAGGTCGGCACGCGATCGCGACCCACCGACTGGCAGGAGCGTCCGGCGACGTTCGAGGCCGACGGCAAGCGGTTCGAAGGGTACGAGGTGGTGAGCTACGGCAAGGCGCCGTGGCAGGTCGAAACCGCACAGGGCGCGCTCTGGATCCGGAACCCGTCGCTCTCCAAGGCCGAGCTGCTGGACGAGAACGGGATGCGCAAGGGTCCGGTGCCGGTGTCGCGCCAAGGGACGAGCCTCCGGGTGGAGCTGCCCAAGGGCGCTCTGTACCTGGTGCTGGAAGCGGAGGGGAAGTGAGCCTCCTTCTGATGGGCGCGTTGACGATGGCCGCCGGCAGGACCCTGTGGGTCGCCCCGCCTCCGGGCCCGGATGGCGACGGGAGCCGCGAGAGGCCGTTCCGCTCGGTCCACCGCGCAGTGGCCGAGGCCAAGCCCGGAGACGAGGTGGTGTTCCTCGGCGGCCGCTACGCGATGGACGACTGGGTGGTGGTGACCCAGCGCGGAGAGCCGGGCCACTGGCTGGTGCTGAAGGCGGAGAAGGGCCAGGCGCCGGTGTTCGATTTCTCGGCCGTGCGGCCCGCGCGCCAGCCTTGGACGGGCGGATTCCACGCCAAGGGCGCGGCCTACGTCCGCTTCCTCGGCCTGCAGGTGGAAAACAGCCACGCGTGCGGGTTCCTGATCAGCGACGGCTGCGAGGCGATCGACGTGGTCGACTGCCGGGTGCGGATGACGTTCATGCCCGGCATCGGCGCGTGGAACAGCAGCCGCGTGCGCATCGTCGGCAACGACGTCAGCCGGGCCAACGATCCGAGCATGAGGCTGTGGGGCAATCCGGAGCACGAGTGCCCGCACGAAGCGATCAGCGTCGCTGGGATCAAGGGCTTCGAGGTCGCCTGGAACCGCGTGCACGACTCGGTGAAGGAAGGGATCGACGTCAAGGAGGTCAGCGCGCACGGGGTGGTGCACCACAATCTGGTGGAGGACCTGCACCGCCAGGCCTATTACGCCGATGCGTGGTTCGGGCTGCTGGAGGACGTCGAGTTCGTGTCCAACGTCGGCCGGCGCTGCGAGTGGGGTCTGGTGATCTCGGTCGAGGGCCGCGACTCGGAGCTGCGGAACGTGCGCGTTCGGCACAACGTCTTCCACGACAACCGCGCCTCGGGCATCTTCTTCGGGCGATGGGGGACCGACGGCCCGCGCAGCGGAATCCGCATCGAAGCGAACACGCTGGCGAGGAACGGAAGGCGGGGTCACTGGGCGGGGGCCACCGGCAACATCGACCTCCGGTCGCCCAACGTGCGCGACGTGGTGGTGGAGAGGAACCTGCTGGTGGGCGGCTCGGGATTCCAGATCGCGGCGTTCAGCGCGGACCCCGCGGAGCTGGCCTCCAAGTCGGTTGTGGTGCGCGGCAACCGCATGGACCGCCGCATGGCGTGCCCCTTGGAGGAGAACCCCTACGGGCCGGCACACGTGCTGTACGGGCAGTCGCCCCAGTTCGGCGCGGTGGAGTTCGAGGACCCTTCCCGGGGTCTGTGGATCCCCAAGGATCGCGGCCTGGAGTTCGGCGCCGTGCCGAGCCGAAGCCGAACGCTGCCCCCGGTGTCGCCCGCGCTGGAGGGCTTTCCCGAGTACCGGCCCTCGAGGAAGCTCCATCCGCTGTTCTGAGCCCGAGCGGCGGGCTGCCGGTCAGTCGGCACCGTTCCACTCGGACGGGCGGTCCATGATCCGCCGCCAGGCCGCCATCCTCCGCCATTCGTCGTCGTCGGCGGCCAGCGGATCGAACCGGCTGGGGTCGACCTCCACGTACAGCCTCCGGAACAGGGCCTCGTTGCAGTCCGGGTTGGGGACGTTCGACTGCGCGCCGTTCTCCTCGCGCCAGCGGGCCAGCGCCGCGCGCAGGACCTCCACGCGCTCCGGATGCAGGGCGGCGAGGTCCTCCCGCTGGCCGACGTCGGTCTCCAGGTCGTACAGCTCGGCCTTGTCCTCGTCGTAGTGCTCCACCAGCATCCAGCGGCCGTCGCGCACGGCGCCGCTGGGGCGTCCCCCTTGGTTGGTGTAGTGCGGGAAGTGCCAGAAGACCGGCTCGTCGGCGAACTCTCCGCCCAGCAGGCCCGCCGCGAAGCTCCTGCCGTCCAAGCCATCCGGAACCGGGGCGCCCGCCATCTCCAGCAGGGTCGGGATCCAGCCGGTGTTGCTGACCGGCGCGTCCACCACGCGCCCCGCTGGCACCCTGCCGGGCCATCGGACGATCAGCGGCACCCGCATGCCTCCCTCGTAGTTGAAACCCTTTCCAGCCCGGAAGGGGGTGTTGTGGGTGACCCGCGCGTGGTGCCCCTCGGGAACGTGCAGCCCGCCGTTGTCGGACGTGAACACGACGATCGTCCGTTCGGCCAGGCCCCATTCGTCCAGCCGCCGCAGGAGCAGGCCGATGGTGTCGTCCAGGGTCTCGATCAGCGCGGCGTACACCGGCTCGAAGGCTCCGGCGTTCCTAGCGACCAGATCCGGCCGGGCGCAGTAGGGGATGTGGGGCGTGTAGTGCCCCAGGTAGGCGAGGAACGGCCGGTCGCGGTTGGCCTCGATGAACCTCAGGGTCTCGCGGGTCAGCAGGTACTCGGCCTTGCCACCCTCGGTGTCCGAGGGCTCGGTCTCCATGCCGTCGCCGGGGTGGAAAACGTGCTGGAAGCCGTGGCGCGCCGGACCGTTCTCGCTTCCGATGTGCCACTTGCCGATGAGCCCCGTGGCGTAGCCGAGCTCGGAGAAGTAGCGGGGGAGGGTCTTGACGGAGAGAGGGACGTTGAGGGCGATCTCGGGGTGCAGCACCCTCTGGGACGGCCCGTCCGGCCGCCCCGGGAGGAACGTGGTGAGGTGCAGGCGGGCGGGATGGAGACCGGTGAGCAGCCCCGCCCGTGAGGCGGAGCAGATCGGTTGGCAGGCGTAGGCGCAGGTGAACCGGGTGCCTTGCTCGGCCAAGCGGTCGAGGTGGGGCGTCCGGTGGTCGTGCCTGCCGTAGCAGCGGAGATCGTTGATCCCCAGGTCGTCGCAGAGGACGAACAGGATGTTGGGGCGCTCGGGAGAGGACTCGGCTGGCATAGGGCGACCTCGCGAGCGAGTATGGCTCAGGGTCGCTCGGTTGGGGGAGCGTCGCGCCCTGCCTCGTGAGACGACACAGGGGCCGCGGGTCCCGGGCTCCAGCCCGCCGAGGCGGGCGAGGAAGCCTGGGAC
>CALGMO010000060.1 GCA_937961665.1 uncultured Fimbriimonadaceae bacterium | reverse complement strand
CTCCCCGCGGGCTAAGGGAGCGGGATCGGCTCGCGCAGGTACGGCCGAAGGCGCTCCCACGGCAGCTTCACGACGTACGTGCCCTCAGCGTAGGACCCGACGGCGTACGGCGAGAACACCCACGACAGTCCTGCGGGCGTTGCGACGAACGATCGGAGGCTCTCGGCGTCGATGCTGCCGACGGCGTCGCCGCCCCTCGAGGTCTTGATGGCGTTCAGCTCGGGGATCAGCGCGGCCTCGGCGAACGCCTGCGGGCTCAGTCCGGGGCGCAGCAGATCGCCCAGCCCGAGCCTCTTGGGGCCCTTGGCTTCCGCCGCGAACACGAAGGCCTCGTGGCGGGTGTTCGGGTGCGCGCCGCCCGTGAACTCGAACACCGTGAGCAGCACGCTGACGCGGCGAGGCGAGTTCAGGCTGACCGTGGGCTCGACCGTCAGCTCGAACCGGTAGACGGGCATGTCGGGCTGGCTTCGGCGCATCTGGCTCGTCTCGCGCACGGCGGCGGAGAAGTCGCGCAGGATGCGCGCGCACCTGTCCCGGATCGCGCGGGCCGCGGCGCGCTGCACCGGCGAGCCGCCAAGCTCCGGGTAGACAACCTTCACCTGCGCCCGGAGCCCAGCGGGCGCCGGCAGGGTGCGGAATCGAACGGGGTCCTCGCCGGCGGCCGCCAGCGAGGGCAGAACGGCGAACAGGAGAAGGAGCAGCCTTGCCATGGCGCAGTATGGTCCCGTTCCGCGCGGATGCGGCAAGGAGTCAGGGCCTGGGGATCGGCTCCATCTCCAGCCAGTTCGGGCCGGCCTTGGCGTCCGCCTCGATCGGCACGCTCAGCTGCACCGCGCGCTCCATCGCCTGCCGGATCGCCTCGATCAGGTCGTCGTCGCCCTCGGGCATCTCGAACACCAGCTCGTCGTGGACCTGCAGCAGCATCCGAGTACGGCGACCCTGCAGAAGGCTCGCGACGTCGATCATCGCCTTCTTGATCAGGTCGGCCGAGGAGCCTTGGATCGGGGCGTTGACCGCCTGCCGCTCGGCCGCCTGCCGGACGTTCCAGTTGGGCGCGTTGATCTCCGGGAAGTAGCGCCGGCGGCCGAAGATCGTGCGGGTGAAGCCACGCTGGCGGGCCTCCGACACGGTCTGCTCCACGAACCGGCGCACGCTCGGGAAGCGCTCGAAGTACTGCTCGATGAGCGCCTTGGCCTCGGCGGCGCTGATCACCCCGCCCATCTGCTGCGCCAGACCGAAGTTGGACACGCCGTACAGCACCGCGTAGTTCAGCAGCTTGGCGCGGTTGCGCTGCTCCTTGGTGACGGCCTCCTCGGGCACGCCGAACGTGAGCGCGGCGGTGGCGGCGTGGATGTCCTTCCCCTCGTGGAACGCGCGGACCAGGTTCTCGTCGCCGCAGAGGTGGGCCAGCAGGCGCAGCTCGATCTGGGAGTAGTCGAACGACACGAGCCTGGTGCCGGGCTCGGCGACGAACGCCCTGCGGATCTGCCTGCCCAGCTCCGTGCGCACCGGGATGTTCTGCAGGTTCGGGTCGTTGCTGCTCAGCCGGCCCGTGGCGGCGACGGTCTGGTTGAACGTGGTGTGGATCCGGCCGTCCGCCGCGACCAGCCTCGGGAGGGTCTCGGCGTAGGTCGAGCGGAGCTTGGTCAGCTCGCGCCAAGCGAGCACGTCGGCCACGATCTCGTGCTGGCCGGCCAGATCCTGCAGAACCTCGACTCCGGTGGCCCAGCCGGTCTTGGTGCGCTTGCCGGGCAGGCCGAGCTTCTCGAAGAGCACCTCGCCCAGCTGCTTGGGCGATCCGACGTTGAACTTCTGGCCCGCGGCCTGGTGGATGCGCTCCTCGACCTGCTGGATCTGCACGCTCAGCGACTTGCTGAACTCGCGAAGCATGGCCGTATCGAGGCGGATGCCCGCCTCCTCCATGTCGGCCAGGATCGGCGTCAGGGGCTGCTCCAGCTCCCGCCAGACGGCCTCCTGCTCCTCGGCCTGCAGGCGGCGGACCATCGGCTCCTCCAGAAGGTCGAGGGCGGCGGCCAGCGCCAGCGGCTCGCGCTCGAAGCGCGCCTCCAGGTAGCCCTCGGCCAGGTCCTCCAGGCGGTAGGCGCTGCGGTCGGAGTTCAGCACGTACCCGGCCAGCAAGGCGTCGAACCGCACGGGCGCGCGGCAGCCGGTGCGTCGGAAGAACGGCTTGGCGTCGTGCGTGCGCGCCAGGGCGGGTCGTTCGGCGACCAGCCGGTCCGTCCAGTCGGCGGGCACCTCCGCGACCCGGCCCCCGGCCGCGACGAACGAACGGAGGCGGCTCGGGTCGAACATCGACTGCCGCTCGCCCTCCTCCAGCCACAGCGCCGCGAAGGGGCCGTCGCCCACCAGCGCCCGCAGCCCGGCCTCGTCGCGCACCTCGGCCCGCTCCACGGCCAGCGACTCCTGGACCTCCTCGACGACCGCACCCTCCGGCGCTGCCCCGTCCACGTAGGGCGCCAGAACCGCCGGCAGGCGCTTGACCAGCGTGCGGAACTCGTACTCCTCCATCACGCGCAGGGCCTCCTGCAGCCGATGGGGGTCCAGGCGGTACGGCCGGAAGTCGATCTCCAGCGGGACGTTCCGGTCGATGGTCGCCAATCGCTTCGAGAGCAGCATCTGCTCCTTGGCGGGCTCGATCTTCTTCTGGTACTTGGGGGGCAGCTCGGCGAACCGCTCCAGAATCTCCTCGGCCCCACCGAAGTTCTGGACCAGCTCGGTGGCGCCCTTCTCACCGATGCCCGGAACGCCGGGGATGTTGTCGCTGGAGTCGCCTGCGATCGCCTTGAAGTCCACGATCCGCTCCGGACCGAATCCGTAGCGCTCGCGGACCGCCTCCGGGGTGTAGGTGCGTATCTCGCTGACGCCCTTGGACGGCGTGACGACGGTGACCCAGTCGTCGACGAGCTGCAGCGCGTCGCCGTCGCCGGTGACGACCGTGGTGCGGTAGCCGTGCTCGCGGGCGATCCGGGTGACGGTGCCGATCACGTCGTCCGCCTCGTAGCCGGTCAGCTCGAGCGTGGGGATGCCGAGCGCTTGGACGATGCGGCGGGCCTCGGGCAGCTGGGCCTGCAGCGCCTCCGGCGTCTCGCGGCGGGTGGCCTTGTACTCCGCGTAGTCGGCGTGCCGGAACGTCTTGCCCGGCGCGTCGAAGGCCACCAGGATGCAGTCCGGCCGTTGCCGCTCCAGGATCTGCGCGAGCATGTTGAGGAACCCGAAGAGCGCGTTCGTCGGCTTGCCGGCGGCCGTACTCAGCGCGCTGGTGGCGTAGAACGCGCGGAACAGGAGGCTGTAGCCGTCGAGGATCACCAGGCGCTTGTCGGCCATGTCCGCAAGTTACCCCGCCCCCGAGTTTTCTCCGGGTCCGGGCGGAATGTTGGTACAATAGGACACCAGGAGGGGCGATGGTATTCGGGCCGGCCAAGGACCGTCCGGCCGTTTTCATCGAGAGGAAGCCAATGATCTATCGTCCTTTGCGCTACGAGCAGATGATGCGTGCGGCGGAGCACCTCGACGTCCGAGCGCGCCGCATGTCGACGGGGATGGGCGTCTTCACGGGCGAGAAGATGTTCGCCTTCCTCTACGGGGAGGAGATCGGGCTGAAGCTCTCGCCGGAGGACCTGAGCGAGGCGATGAAGCTTCCGGGCGCGGGGCCGGTCCAGCCCGACCCGAGCGCCGAGCCGATGCGGGAGTACGTCAAGCTGCCCAAGGAGGTTCTGGACAACTTCGACCAGTTCCGCGCCTGGGTGGAGAAGAGCGCCAACTACGCGCGCCGCCGGATGAGCCACTGATCTCGGAACGGCCTCCGCTGGACCCCCGGCCGCGAGCCGTCCGAAGGTATCCTATGCCGGTTCGTCCGAGGCGGAGCCACCGTGCCTGATCAGCCCGTTTCCATGGCCGTCGTCGCGGAGCCGGCAAGGCTGTTGCCGCCCGCGCCATCGGCGCTGATCCGCGCCCTGGGCCCCCTCGGCACGCCCGAGGAGCAGGAACAACCCATGTCCAACGGTCGGTTCGATGCGGACGTCATCGTCGTCGGTGCAGGCCCCGGGGGCTACGTGGCCGCGATCCGCGCCGCGCAGCTCGGAGCGCAGGTCGTGTGCGTGGAGAAGGAGTATCTGGGCGGCACGTGCCTCAACTGGGGGTGCATCCCCAGCAAGGCGATGATCGCCCCGGTGGAGCGGCTGCAGCACGTTCGGCACGCCGATGCCATGGGCATCCAGCTGCCCGGGGAGCCCCAGTTCGACTTCGCCAAGATGATGGCCCGCAAGGACAAGATCGTCCAGACGCTGCGGGGCGGCATCGGCAGCCTGTTCAAGAAGAACAAGATCCGGCACGTGGAGGGCTTCGCACGGTTCGTCGATCCGCACACCATCGAGGTCGAGAAGGACGGGCAGAAGACGCGGCTGCGCGGCAAGACCTTCATCCTCGCGATGGGTTCCTCCGTGATCCGGCTCAACATCCCCGGTCTGGAGGGAGGACGGGACGAGGGCGTGTGGACCTCGGACGACGCGGTGACCGCGCCGTTCGTTCCCGAGAGCATGCTGGTGCTGGGCGGAGGGGCCGTCGGCTGCGAGTTCTCCTACGTGTTCAACGGCCTCGGCACCAAGGTCACCCTGGTGGAGATGATGCCCAACCTCCTGCCGCTGATGGACACGGACTTGGGCACCGAGCTGGGCCGAGTGCTGGGCAAGCAAGGCATCAAGGTGAAGACGGGGGCCACGCTCGAGAAGGTGGAGAAGACCGCCAAGGGCTGGAAGTGCTTCGTGAAGAAGGGCACGGATACCGAGGAGGCCGAGGTGCAGGTGGTCCTCCTGGGCGTGGGCCGCAAGGCGAACACCGACGGCATGGACCTGGAGAAGGCCGGCGTGCGGCTGCACCGCCGCGGGGTCGAGGTGGTGGACGACACGCTGCGGACCCACGCGCCGCACATCTACGCCATCGGCGACGTCACCGGGCGGATCCAGCTGGCGCACGTGGCCTCCGCCGAGGGCATCCTCGCGGCTACCAACGCCGTCACGGGCTCGGAGCGCAAGATGGACTACAAGTGCGTGCCGAACTGCGTGTACACGGTGCCGGAGGTGGCCTCGGTTGGCCTGACGCAGGCCGAGGCCGAGGCCCAGGGATACGACGTGGCCGTGGGCAAGTTCCAGTTCCGCGCGCTGGGCAAGGCGATGGCCACCGGCGACATCGACGGGTTCGTGAAGGTCGTCGCAGAGAAGAAGTACGGCGAGGTGTTGGGCGTGCACATGATCGGCTCGCACGTGACCGACATGATCCACGAGGGCGTGGTGGCGCTCAAGCTGGAGGCCACGCTGGAGTCGATGGCGGAGACGATCCACGCGCACCCCACGCTTTCCGAGGCGATGCTCGAGGCGTTCGAGGACGCGCTCGGGCACGCGATCCACAAGTGAGCCGGCGCGGCCGCTAGGCCCACGATCCGGCCCTTCAGGAGCTCGGTCGCCTTCGGCTCTGCGAGGCGATGCTCGAGGCGTTCGAGGACGCGCACGGGCACGCGATCCACAAGGGAGCGGGCGCGGCCGCTAGGCCCCGATCTGGCCCTTCAGGAGCTCGGTCGCCTTCGGCTCGGCGAGGCGATGCTCGAGGCGTTCGTGGACGCGCTCGGGCACGCGATCCACGAGGGAGCGGGCGCGTCCGCTAGGCCCCGATCTGGCCCTTCAGAAGCTCGGCGGCCTTCTCGAGGGCCAAGTCCGCGGCCTGCGCGTTCTTGCCGCCGGCCGTGGCGAAGTCCGGTCGGCCACCCCCGCCTCCTCCCGCCAGCTTGGCGACCTCCCGCACCAGGTTGCCCGCGTGCGCGCCGGCCTTTTGGGCGTCGGCCCCGACCTTGCACACGAAGGACACCCTGCCGTCGCCGACCACCGCGACGAGCGCCACGCGGTCGGGGCGATTGTCGACCAGGCGGTCGGCCGCGGCCGCGGCCTCGGCCTGTTCGCCGCCGTCGATGCGCTGCGTCGCCAGCTCGACGGGCCCGACGGCCACCGTGGACGCGGAAGCGCCCTTCAGGGATTGGGCGCGGAGCCGCTCCACCCTCCGGCGCTCCTCGCGCAGGGCCTCGAGCGTCTTCTCGACGGCCTGCACGAGCTCGCCCGCCGGGGCCTTGAGCAGCGCCGCCGCCTGCTGGATGGCGCGTTGCTGGGCCAGCACCCAGTCGTAGGCTCTCTCGCCGGTGACGGCCTCGATGCGGCGCACGCCGCTGGCCGCCGAGCCCTCCGACACGATCTTGATGAGCCCGATCTCGCCGGTCCGGCCGACGTGGCACCCGCCGCAAAGCTCGCGGCTGAAACCCTCGACCTCGACCATCCGCACCCGGTCGCCGTACTTCTCGCCGAACAGCGCCATGGCGCCCTTGGCCCGGGCCTCCGCGAGGGGCAGGTCCTCGAAGACGTTCACCGGCCGATCCTCCCAGACCTGCCGGTTGGCGAGGCGCTCGACGGCCTCCAGCTCCTCGGGGGTCAGCGCCTGCCCGTGGGTGAAGTCGAAGCGGAGGTAGTCCGGGTGCACGAGCGAACCGGCCTGCGCGACGTGCGTGCCCAGCACCGTGCGGAGGGCGGCGTGCAGCAGGTGCGTCGCGGTGTGGTTGCGCGTGATCGCCTTGCGGCGGTCGGCGGGCACGGCCGCGTGCACCTCGCGTCCGACCAGCGCGTCGCGCAGCAGGGCGGCGGCCTCCTCCTCGGGGAGGCCCTTGGGGTCGGGGCCGTCCTCGACCTCGACGTCGTGCCAAACCGTGCCGTCCACCTTCCAGGTGCGCAGAACCGAGAGGCGCAGACCCTCGGCGGTGATCGTGCCGACGTCCGCCACCTGGCCTCCGCTCTCGGCGTAGAACGGCGTCTCCTCCAGGGCCACCCTCAGGCGGCCCGTGGCGGCGCCCTGCTCGTCGAGGTCCACTTCGGCGCGGACCACGCGCGACCGGTGCTCCAAGGTCCGGTAGCCGACGAACCGGGTGTCCTTGGGAGCGTCGTCCACGGCGACCGCCAGCTTGCGGGCCGTCCCCTCGGCGTACACGGCCTCCATGCCGTCGGACGACCTAGAGCGCCTCTGGGCCTCGGCCATCGCCTGCTCGAAGCCGGCCGTGTCCACCGAGACGCCGGCCTCGGCGCAGATCTCGCGCGTGACCTCGAGCGGGAATCCGTAGGTGTCGTACAGGCGGAACGCCGTGTCGCCGTCCAGCGTGCCTCCGCTGGGCAGCTCGCGCAGGTGCTCGGCCAGCATCTGGGTGCCCTGGGCGAGCGTCCGCCGGAACAGCCTCTCCTCGCTCTGGAGCGTCCTCACGATGGTCTCGCGACGGTCGGCGATCTCGGGGTAGGCGTCGGCCATTGCCTCGGCGACGCCCTCGTACACCAGGTGGAAGAACGGCTCCGAGAACCCGAGCACGCGCTGGCCCTTGAGCACCGCCCGGCGGATCAGCCGTCGCAGCACGTAGCCCCGTCCGGAGTTGCCGGGCAGGATGCCGTCGGCGATGCAGAACACGGCGGTGCGGATGTGGTCGGCGATGATGCGGGCCGCGGTGTCCTCGGGCCCGTCGCCCCCGGCGTAGCGGTAGCGGCCGCCCGCTGCGTCCACCAGCTTGCGGAAGATCGGCTGGAAGACGTCCGTCGCGTACACGCTGGAGTGCCCCGCGAGCACGGCGGCCGTGCGCTCCAGGCCCATGCCCGTGTCGACGCTCTGGAACGGCAGGGGGTCCATGCCCTCCTTCTCGTAGCCGTCGGCGGGCCGCTCGGGGTTGCGCAGGCGGCCGCGCCACTCGAACTGGATGAACACGTCGTTCCAGATCTCGAGCCAGCGGCCGGCCTTCTCGTCGCGCAGGTAGTCCTCGCGCGAGTACGGCCCCTCGGGGGGATCGCCGGCTCCGGCGACCCAGTAGAACATCTCGGTGTTCGGGCCGCACGGACCAGGAGGTCCGGAGCTGAACGCCCCGGCGGGCCAGTAGTTGGTCTCCTCGCCCAGGCGGAACACGCGGGTGGAGGGCTCGATGCCGACCGAGCGGAGGTGGTGCGACCAGAGCTCGAACGCCTCGTCGTCCTCCTCGAACACGGTGAACGCGAGCCTGCGAGGATCGAGACCGAGCCATTCGGGGGAGGTGAGGAACTCCCAGGACAGCGCGATCGCCTCCTCCTTGAAGTAGTCGCCGAAGCTGAAGTTGCCCAGCATCTCGAAGAACGTGAGGTGCGAGTGGTCGCCCACGGACTCGATGTCGCCGGTGCGCACGCACTTCTGGGCGGTGGTCAGGCGCCGGCAGGCCGGCTCGGCGGCTCCTCGGAAGAACGGCTTGAACTGGACCATGCCGGCGCCGTTGAACAGCAGCGACTCGTCCAGCTTGCCGGTGACGTCGTAGGGGATCAGCGACCCAGAGGGATAGCGCTGGTGGCCCTTGGACTCGAAGAAGCGCAGATATTTCTCGCGTAGCTCGCGCGCGGTCATGCCGATAGCGGAGGGTACCCGCTCGCCGAATCGCGGGATTCGGACGGCACGTTCTTCAGCGAACGGAACGTTGGGCTATAATCCAGCCAGCCCCCGAGGGAGGAGTCCGTTGGCTGGAGTTTCTTTTCGCAACGTCACGAAGGTTTTTGGCAAAGACGTCAAGGCCGTCAACAACCTGACGCTCGACATCCGCGACCAGGAGTTCATGGTGCTCGTCGGGCCGTCCGGCTGCGGCAAGACCACGGCGCTCCGCATGGTCGCGGGCCTCGAGGAGGCGACCGAGGGGGACATCCTCATCGGCGACGTGCGCGTGAACGACGTCCCTCCGAAGGACCGCGACATCGCGATGGTCTTCCAGAACTACGCGCTGTACCCGCACATGAACGTGTACGACAACATCGCGTTCGGTCTGCGGCTGCGCGAGCTGAAGGGCTTCGTCTGGCAGCTCACGCATTGGAACGAGGCGCGGGAGATCAAGAAGGACATCGACCGCCGCGTGCGCGAGACCGCCGCGATGCTCGGCATCGAGAGCTACCTCAACCGCCGACCGAAGGAGCTCTCGGGAGGCCAGCGGCAGCGCGTGGCCCTCGGGCGCGCCATCGTCCGCAAGCCCAAGGTCTTCCTGATGGACGAGCCGCTCTCGAACCTGGACGCGAAGCTGCGCGTGCAGACGCGGGCGGAGCTGATCCGGCTGCACCGATCGCTGGGCATCACCACCATCTACGTGACCCACGACCAGGTGGAGGCCATGACGATGGGCCAGCGGATCGCCATCATGCGCGACGGCGTGCTGCAGCAGTGCGACAAGCCGGAGGTCGTGTACCAGAAGCCGGCCAACCGGTTCGTCGCCGGGTTCATCGGTTCGCCGCCGATGAACTTCCTGGATGCCAAGCTCGTGGAGGAGGGCGGCCAGGTGCTCGTCGATGCCGGGGAGTTCAAGTTCCCCGTGGTCGGCAACGGCGCCGCGAAGGACGCCGTGGGCAAGGACGTGCTGCTGGGAATCCGGCCGGAGTCGATCTTCGACGCGAGCCTGGAGAGCCACGTGAAGCCCACGGACTTCAACACGTTCGTCGCCAAGGTGGACGTGCTGGAGCCGCTCGGCCACGAGTACGTCGCGTACCTCAAGTGCGGCAGGCACACGATCCTGGCCTCGATCGAGACCGGCACGAAGATCGCGATCGACCAGGAGGCGCGCTTCGTCGTGAACCTGGAGCAGATCCACATCTTCGACAAGGAGACCGAGGTCGCGATCCGCTGAGCGGGCTCTCCCCCCGGGCGGGCCGTGCAGTAGACTGGCCTGCATGGATCCCGTCTTGTTCGAGGAGAGGGCCACCGCCGCCTTGGATCACGCCCGGCGGCACCTTCTGAAGCATCTGGCCGGCGTCACCCCGGAGCAGATCGACTGGAAGCCGTTTCCCGAGTGCAAGTCCATCCGGGAGACGCTGTCGCACCTCGTCGTGGACGACCTGGCCGCCGCCGAGAGCCTCGAGACGGGCCGGGAGCCGGACTACGCGTCGTTCGAGGCGCCGCAAGGCACGTTCGAAGAGCTTCTGGGACGCCTGGAGGAGACGCACGGGAGGGTGCTGGAGGCCGTCGCCCAGACGCTTCGCAAGTCCGGCGCGCGCGGGTCGATCTGCGCCTTCGGCGAGTGGCGGCATCCCTGCGAGGCCGTGACGATTCTGGCGTCCGAGGACTACTATCACGCCGGCCAGATCGCCTTCATCCGGATGGCGACGGACCCCGGCTGGGACTACTACTCCGCGGTGTATGGAGACTGAGCGCTTCGCCCGCGTGCGGGCCGTCTTCTTCGATCTGGACGACACGCTCTGCGGGTACTGGGACGCGGCCAAGACCGGCCTGCGGCGGACCTTCGAGGCCATGCCCCTGCCCGGCCTCGCCACGGAGGAGGCCGTGCTGGAGTGGGCGGCGGCGTTCCGCGAGTTCTGCCCGAGCCTGAAGAGGTCGGAGTGGTACGAGCGCTACCTGATCGACGGGCGCAGCACCAGGGTAGAGCTGATGCGCCGCACGCTCCTGAGGGTGGGGATCGACGACCCGGCGCGAGCGGAGGCGCTGGCGGACCGCTACGGCGCCGAGCGCCGGGCCGCGCTGAGGCTGTTCCCGGGCACGAGGGAGGTGTTGGAGGAGCTTCGCGCCCGGTACCCCCTGGGCCTGATCACCAACGGCCCGGCGGACGTGCAGCGCGAGGAGGTGTCCGACCTCGGCCTCGAGCCGCTTTTCCGGTGGGTGTTCATCGAGGGGGAGCTGGGGTTCGGCAAGCCGGACCAGCGGGTGTTCCGGCTGGCCGAGCAGGCGTCGGGCCTCTCGGGCGACGAGCTGGCGTTCGTCGGCAACAGCTACCGGCACGACGTGCGTCCCGCTTTGGAGGCCGGGTGGCGGACGGTGTGGATCCGCAGGCCGAGCGACGTGCCTCCGAGCGCGGATCCCTCGGCCAAGCCCGAGGGCAAGCCCGACGGCGCGCCGGACGCCGACGCGGAGATCGCCGACCTGCGGGAGCTGGCGAGCCTGCTGCCCTAGAGGGCCGAGCCGCGGACCTCGTCCAGCGAGCGCACGCCCTCGCGCTCCATGCGCTCCAGAAGCCCGTTCAGGATGCGGGCCACGGTCTTAGGGCCGCCGTACACCCATCCGGTGTACAGCTGCACCAGGTGCGCGCCCAAGGCGATCTTGCGCCAGGCGTCGTCGGCGTCGAACACGCCCCCGACCCCGATCAGCGCCAGGCGACCCGAAGAGCCGCGCGCCAGGCGCGCCAGCGCGGCGTCGGCCAGAGGCTGCAGCGGCTTGCCCGACAGCCCGCCCTCGAGGCCTGGGTCTCGGCTGAGGCCTTGGCGGGAGACGGTGGTGTTGGTGGCCACGATGCCATCGAGGCCCTCGTCGAGGGCCAACTCGACAACGGCGTCGAGCGAGGGCTCGTCCAGGTCGGGCGCGACCTTGATCAGCAGGGGCTTCCTCGGCTTCTCCGAGCGGATCGCCCGAACGATCTCGCGCAGGGCCTCGGGCTCCTGCAGACTGCGCAGGCCGGGGGTGTTGGGCGACGAAACGTTGACCACGAAGTAGGCGCCCAGCGGCGCGAGGGTGCGGTAGAGCGCGGCGTACTCCTTGGCCGCTTCCCCCAGGGGCGTGTCGCGGTTCTTGCCGAGGTTGATGCCGACGGGAAGGTGCGGCCAGGCCGCCTCCAGGCGCAGTCGCAGGGCGTGCGCCCCCGCGTTGTTGAAGCCCATGCGGTTGATCAGCGCCCGGTCCTTCGGCAGGCGGTGCAGGCGCGGCTTGGGGTTGCCGGGTTGGGGGCGCAGGGTGACGGTGCCCACCTCGCAGTGGCCGAAGCCGAGGGCGTCCCACCAGTCCACGGCCAGCGCGTCCTTGTCGAAGCCTGCCGCCAGCCCGACCGGGTTGGCGAACGAGATCCCGAAGGCCTCCACGGCCAGGCGGGCATCGTGCGGCACCCGGCACTCGAACATCCCGGACGCCACCCAGCCCAGGGCGATCTCGTGGGCGGCTTCGGGGTTCAGGAGGAAGGCGAGCGGACGGACCAGCTTCTCGTACAGTCCCACGGCCCATTGTAGAACGCAGGGCGGCTCCCGCGGATTTCAGTAGACGCAGGGTAACCTGTCCGCGTGATCGCGCGACTCCGCGGAGAGCTGCTCGAGGTGGGAGACGGCGTGGTGGTCGTGGAGGCCTGCGGCGTCGGCTACGAGGTGATGGTGCCGGAGTCGGTCCTGCTTTCGCTGCCCCCGGTCGGAGAGCGCGTCGACCTGCGGATCCGGCAGGTGTTCCGCGAGGACGGGGTGACCCTGTACGGCTTCGCCGACGCGTTCCAGAGGCGGCTGTTCGACCTTCTGCTGGAGGTGAAGGGCTGCGGGCCGAAGTTCGGCTTGGCGCTGATCGGCCAGCTGGGCGAGGACGCGGTGGCGGGCGCGATCCAGGCGCAGGACACCCGAGCCCTGTGCCGCGCGACCGGAGTGGGTCCGCGGCTCGCCGAGCGGATCGCCTTGGAGCTGCGGGACAAGATTCAAGAGGAGGCGCTGGCGCGAAGGGCGCAGTCCTCGGCGTGCAGGGCGCCCGCCGCGCCGGACGACGAGCTGGTCGACGCCCTGCTGAGCCTGGGCTACCGCCGGGCCGAGGCCGAGGCCGCCGCCGAGGCCGCCCGCTCGCAGGCCGAGGGGGTTGAGGCGCAGCTGCGCATCGCCCTGAGGAGCCTGGCCCGATGAGCCGCAACGCCGACCTCCAGCCGGAGCCGCAGCCGGGGGAGATTCCGGTCGAGCAGTCGCTGAGGCCGCGCCGCCTGGCGGAGTTCATCGGACAGCAGAGGCTCAAGGACAACCTCGCGGTGTTCCTGGAGGCCGCCCGCCAGCGCCGCGAGGCCTTGGACCATCTGCTGCTGTACGGCCCGCCCGGCTTGGGCAAGACCACCGTGGCGCACATCGTCGCCAACGAGCTCGGCGCGACGATCCACGTGACGAGCGGGCCAGCCATCGAGCGCCCCGGCGACCTGGTGGGCATCCTGACGAACCTGGACGACGGCGCGGTGCTGTTCATCGACGAGATCCACCGCCTCAGCCGGCCGGTGGAGGAGATCCTCTACCCGGCCATGGAGGACCGGAAGGTGGACATCCTGATCGGCAAGGGGCCCGCCGCGCGCTCGATCCGGCTGGACGTGCCGCCGTTCACGGTGGTCGGCGCCACCACCCGGCAGGGTCTTCTCACGGGTCCGTTGCGCGACCGGTTCGGCATCGTGCTGCACTTCGGCTTCTACGGGCCGGACGCTCTTCTGGCCATCATCCAGCGGTCCTCGAGGATCCTCGGCTATGCGATCGAGCAGGAGGGGGCGGAGGAGATCGCCCGGCGGTCCCGGGGTACGCCGCGCATCGCCAACCGACTGCTGCGGCGCGTGCGGGACTTCGCGCAGGTCGCGGGGTCCGAGACCATCACCCTGGACATCGCCCAGAGGGCTCTGGAGGCGCTGGAGGTGGACCACCTGGGCCTCGACCGCGTGGACCGCACGCTGCTGGAGGCCATGATCCGCAAGTACGGTGGCGGACCCGTGGGTCTGGACACGCTGGCGGCCAGCACCGGAGAGGACGCGGGGACGATCGAGGACGTGTACGAGCCGTACCTGCTGCAGCAGGGGCTGATCCAGCGCACGCCGCGCGGCCGCTGCGCCACCAGCCTGGCCTATCGGCACCTGGGCATCCCCGAGCCGAGGCGAGCGGAGCCTCCGGGGCTGTTCGACGAGTGAGCCTCAGTCGATCTTCAGAAGGCCCTCGTACGCCTCGCGCGCGTACTCGCGGTCTTCCGGAGCGAGCTCGTCGAACGGCGTGGGCTTGTCCTGCGGGCGCAGGCCCTTCTGGTTGATCCGGTTCATCAGGCTCCAGTCGCGCTGGGGCCGCTCAGGCTCCTTGGCGGGCAGGTCGTAGCGCGTGAGGTCGATCACCCTCCACGGGGTGCGCTCGGTCCAGTCGCGCAGGATCGCGAGGCGGAGCCGTCGGTCCATGTGCCACCGGATCTCCAGCTCGGCGTCCGAGCCGAACACGCCCGTTCCGCGCTGCACGAACCGGTAGGCGAGGCCGGAGTTGTCCTTGTGCTCGCGCCGGAAGGCCTCGGCGAACTCTCCCATCGGCACGACCCTCAGCCCGTCCCACCTGGCGGCGGCCTCGCGCAGGAACCTCTCGAACTCGGGCGTGCGGTCGCCGAACTGCCCCAGCAGCGAGACCTCCCACGCCAGCGTGCACCAGCCGAATCCGTTGAGCTGGAAGCCGCGGTCGTAGTGCGCGGAGGCGGTCTCCATCATCTCGAACAGGCCTTGGGCGATCGGCATGTTGCCTTGGTAGAGGGCCTCGATCGGCCCCAGCCCGAGCCGGCTGTTGAATCCCGGCCCGGTGCCGGCCCGCCGGGCGGCCAGGAAGTCCACGGTCCAGCCGTCCAGGTTCAGGCAGTCGACGAGGTCGGCCTTGCCCTGGGCCGGCTTGAGGGAGTGCTCGGCGGAGGGGTAGTAGGGGTAGGCGATGGACCCGTCGCTGTCCCCCAGGTCGATGGCGTGCTGGCTCCACATATGCCCCTGGCAGGCGCGCACCCCGTGCCTGTCGGCGAGGGTCCTTAGGTTGGCCGCGGAGAGGAAGCCGGCGATGGCGAACCGCGGCTTATAGGCGCCCCCGACCCAATCGGCCAGCGCCGCGAGGCCGTCGGCGATGTCGCGGTCGACCTCCTCGCGGGTGTTGTGCATGTTGGCGAAGAACCCGCCGATGGTGAGGGTCGGCTCGTCCCCCTTCTCGGCGTGGCACTCCAGCGCGTACTCGCGGATCGCCCTGTAGTTGTCCCTCGGATCGGTCAGCGCGAGCGGGCTGAATCCCCAGCCGACCTTGGCGCCGGGGACGGCCCGTCCGATGGCCTCGCGAAGCTTGCGGACGTTCTCCGGGGTGTGCCACCGGCTCTCGTCCTCGCCCAGGTTCTTGCCGCGCCCGGCCTCGATCTGATTGACCCGCACCAGCAGGTTGATCGTGAGGAACCTTCCGCCCGTCACGCCGCCGATCGGCTTCGGCTTGGCCTGGGGGCTCGATCCCGGCAGCCTGGAGCCGAGGCCCAGGGTGAACGCCTGTCGTAAGAACTCGCGGCGGTTCATGGCTCCACGAGCGGCAGATCGAGGCGGTAGGCGCCCGAGCCGAGCGACAGGATGGGCCCGGCGCCCGACGGCAGCGGCTTGCCGTCCAGCCTCACGCCCGAGGCGTCGGCCGGGAGCGGGATCTCGGCCTGCACGTTCGGCGGGACGGTCACGCTGAGCTGGAGCCTCTTGCCGCGCTTGCGCCACGAGACGCCGATCGGGCCGTGGATGCTCTCGTAGGAAGCCTCCACCCAGGTCAGGCCGCGGACGGGGAGCGGCTCGATGCGGACGCGCCGGAACCCCGGCTCGGCGGGGCGGATGCCCGCGACCGACTCGAAGAGGAACTGGCCGACGGAGCCGAACGCGTAGTGGTTGAACGAGTTCATGCCCGGGTCTTGGAAGCCGCGGTCCGGCAGCCATCCGTCCCAGCGCTCCCAGATCGTGGTTGCGCCGAGCTTGACCGGCAACAGCCAGCTGGGGAACTCCTCCTGCAGCAGCACCTTCTGCGCGACGTCCGCGAGGCCGGCCTTCTGGAGGGCGGGTAGCAGGATCGGCGTGCCGATGAACCCGGTGGCGTTCTTGTACCCGTGCTTGGCCATCTCCTCGCGGAACTTGGCGGCGGTTCGGGCGCGCCGATCGTCCGGCACCAGGTCGAACGCGAACGCCAGCGCGTAGCCGGTCTGGCTGCTCTCGAGGATCGAGCCGTCCTCGGCCACGAACAGCTCTTGGAAGCGCCTCTTGACGCGGTCCGCCCGCTCGGCCCACGTGCGGGCTTGCTCCTCGTGGCCCAGCTCGGCGTGCATCTCGGCGATCAGGCGCAGCATCTGGGCGTGGTAGGCGGTGCCGATCACCTCGGCCTTGGCCCCGCCGCCGAGGTTCAGCCAGTCGCCGTAGGCGCCGTATCCGCGCACGCCGTCGTCGCTGCGCTGGGCCATGTACTCGGCGTACCGCTCGAAGGCCGGCAGGTAGCGCTCCAGCACGCGGCGGTCGCCGTACACCCGGTGGATCCGCTCGGTGCAGACCAGCGCCGCGTCGCCCCAGGCGACGTTCCCGGTGCCGAGGTTCAGGTTCGGGGCGATGTCCGGGAAGGCTCCGTCCGCGTCCTGGCCGTCGGTGACCAGGTCCTCGAGCCACTTGGCGAAGAACGGCGCGACGTCCATCATGTACGCCGCCGTGCCCATGAAGAACTGCGCGTCGCCCGTCCATCCGGCCCGCTCGTCGCGCTGGGGGCAGTCGGTGGGCACGTCCAGGTAGTTGCCCTTCTGGCCCCAGAGGATGTTGTGCACCAGCTGGTTCACCAGCGGATGCGAGCACTGGAACCGGCCGGTGGTGTCCAGGTCGGAGTTCAGGACGACGCCCACCACGTCCGTCGGCTTGGGCCTGCGCGTCAGGCCGGCGACCTCCACGTAGCGGAAGCCGTGGAACGTGAACGCCGGCTCGAGCGTCTGCGGGCCGCCGGCCAGCACGAACTCGTCCGTCGCCCGGGCGGCGCGGAGGTTGGTGGTGTACGCCGTGCGGTCCGGGTTCAGCATCTCGGCGTGGCGCAGGCGGACGACCTGGCCGGGCTCGCCCTGCACCCGCAGCTGGACCCAGCCGACCATGTTCTGCCCGAGGTCGAAGGTCCAAACGCCGGGCGCCGATTCCCAACACTCCTTGGCGGTGATGCGCTCCTGCCTGCGGATCGGCTCGCCGGGGTGGCAGCGGAAGACCGGCGTTCCCGGGGAGTCGGCGACCTCCGGGGTCCTCCACGACCGGTCGTCGTAGCCCCAGCGCGTCCATTCGCCGAGGTCGATCCGCGTGTCGGTTCGGGTGCCCATCAGCAGGTCGGCGTACTGGATCGGACCGGTGGAGGCCTTCCAAGATCCGTCCGTGACCAGGCGGTCCGTCGAACCGTCGTCGTATTCGATCTCGACCTGCACGAACAGCTTCGGCGCGCCGCCGAACCAGCGGTCTCGGCCGGTGAAGCACAGGTAGCTGCCGTACCATCCTTCGGCGAGCAGCGCGCCGACGGCGTTCGGACCCTCGCGGAGGAACGGCGTGACGTCGTAGGCCAGGGCGTAGGCCCGCTTGCGGTAGTCCACGTATCCCGGCATCAGCTCGTCGTCGTGGATGCGTCGGCCGTTGATCCACACGCGGTAGGCGCCCAGCGCCGACACGAACGCGGTGGCGCGGGCGACCCGCTTGCGCAGCGCGAACTCCTTCCGCAGGTGCACGGGCGGGCCGATGCGGTGGAACGGCACCGGCGTCAGGCCGGACCACGGATTCTCCCCTGCGGCGGGTCCCTCGGTGGCGGCGGCCCACCCGGAATCGTCGTAGGAAGGAAGATGCCAGCCCTCCGCCAGGCGGCCGGAGGCCTTCCACTCGGAGTTCGTGGCCACCGTCTTGAGCCCTGCCGGGGAGCGCAGCGCCAGGATCGCCGCGAGCGCGCTCGGCCCTTTGGAGTAGTTCACGACCTCGATGGCCAGCGTGTGGAAGCCGCCCGCGATCGTGCCCAGATCGACCTTGGTGACGGCCTTGTGGCTGTCTCCCAGGCGGACGAACCGGCCGTCCAGATACACCCGGAACGCGTCGTCGGCGGAGAGATACAGGTACCCGTGGCAGTCGCCCTCGGCCACGAACGTGCGGCGGAAGCCGTAGCTGCCGGCGGCGGCGTTCATCATGTCCCCGAGGCCGATCCACCGGGAGCCCTTCAGCGCGGCGAGGTCGTCCTCCTCGGGGTTGGGCGCGGGCTTGGTGTCGAGTCCGATCCACTTGGCCCGGGCGTTCTCGGGCGCGAGCAGGCCGGCCCCCCAGAAGGCCGCGTCGCTCCACGGACCCTCCCTGTCGGCCTCGTCCCAAGCTTTGGCCTTCCAGAAGGCGCGCTCCGCCATGGCGAGCGGCCTCCCTCCGTACTCGATGTGCGTGGTCTCGGAGGAAGCCACCTTGCCGGTGTCCCACAGGTCGTATTCGCCCTTGGCCAGCTTGGCCTCGGAGCTGGCGACCACGATGCGGTAGGCGGTCTGGCGGCGGTCGCGGCTGCCGGCGGGCGAGGCCTCCAGGCGGAACGACAGTCGGGGGCGGGGATCCTCGACCCCCAGCGGGTTGCGGCGGTATTCGCAGCGCAGGTCGATCGGCTTCAGGTGCATCGGTGCGTTCTCCAGTGCGATCAGAGCGAGGATCGGGATCATGGCTTGGGGGAGGCGTAGACGAAGTCGGCGACGCCGCGGGACACCTCGCCCTCGCGGCCCACCATCACGACGGTGAGGACCGGCTCTCCGGTCCGTTCCCGGATCCGACCGTTGATTCCCAGGCCGTACAGGGCGTGCCCGGAGCCGGCCAGGATGACCATCACGGCTTTGGGCGACCGGCGCCAGCGATCCATGGCCTGGATGGCCGTGTCGGCCATGCCCACGTCCCACAGAACCTGGGCCGCGTAGATGTTGTCGCCTTGGGATCCGGTCATGGGGTGGCCGCCCATCATCGCCTCGAACAGCCTGCGGTGATCCCGCCATCCCAGGTCGATCCGCTCGGGCAGCTGGGCGCGCTGCTCGGGCTGCAGGGCAGACAGGCCGCCCCTGCCGACGGCCCGGACCCAGTCGCGCGGCACGTTGAGCGCCACCATCGGCAGGCGGTTCCGTCGCACGGCCTCGAACACCGGCCGGTACAGGGCGAAGTCGAAGCCCCACTGGGTCTTCCACTCCGATTCCTGGAGGAACTCCTCCTCGGTCTTCCACCCGAGGGTCCAGGGGTTGAGGCGGTCCTGCACGGGGCGGGTGAACATCTCCAGGCCCACGATCACCCGCCGGCCGGCCTTGGCCAGGGCCTCGATCACCTCGGCTTGGAACCGGTGGTGGGAGGCGTCGTCGTGCGACTCGCCGAGGATCACGAAGCGCCTGCCCTCGGCGGCTCGGACGACGGCGTCCAGGCCCACCGTCGCGCCGGTGGCGGTGTCCACGAGCGTTCCCGCCTGCACCCGAACAAGGCCGGGGCGTCCGATCGGGAGGCGCAAGGGGTCGGGGGCGTCCTGCGGGAGCGCCGCGGCGACGAACAGCGGCAAGCCGAACATGGCCCAGTATCCCACAGAAGTCCGCGGGCGGGAAGGGGTAGCCTAGGTTCCCGATGGCGTTCGCGGTGCGATGGCTGGCCCTTCTGGCGCTGCTCGGTTCGGCCTGCGCGAGGACCGCGGAGCAGACGGGCGTCCCAGCCGCCGCCGAGTACGCGAGACTGCAGGAGCTGTCCTTCGGCTTCGGGGCCGTCACGTCCATGCTCGCGGACTGTGTGGAGTCAGCCGACGAGGCGGTCCGCAGGGCCAAGGGCAAGCCGGCCACCGAGGCGGCCCTTCGGGATCTCCGGGACCTCCTCGACGGTGCGGGCCGCACCCTCGCGGAGCACTCCGAGGACCCGCCTCCCGCCGAGGAGATGGCCCGCCAGCCGGGTGGCGCCCGCTCCGCCCTCGAGAGGGCCCTGGAAGCTCTGGAGGACGCCGCGGCGGACCTCGAGGAGGCCCGCAACCAGCTGCTGGACCTGCAGGAGGTCGCTCCGCCGAGCCTCGAGGAACCGTTCCAGGACCTCCTGGGGCGGATCGAGGACGCTCTGACGGAGCTCTCGGACCTTCGCGACCAGGCCGCTCCGCCCCCGCAGGCCGGAACGCCCTAGACGGGGCCGATCAGGGCCGGACCGCGAAGGGCCAGTTGGCCATGGCCGCCCTGCCCTTGCCGTCCCTCGCCACGACGTACAGCCGGTACCGGCCGGGGTCGCGCGGGGCGGTGAGGCGGACGCTGGGGCCGTCGGCCTCCTCGGCCTCGGTGGGCACCGGCTCGTCGAACTTCGCGTCCGGGCGGTCGGGAAGGACGAACCATCGGTAGGCGAGCCGGTCGCCGTCGGGGTCCCGCACGGTCAGTCTGGCCGAGATCGGCGCTCCACCGGTCAGTTCCTTGCCCGAGGCGTCGCACTCGGCCTGCACGATCTGGGGCGCGCGGTTGGCCGGCGGCTTGCCGGTCCAGCAGACGGCCATCGCGTCGACGGCCTCCAGCAGGTCGCCGGTCGGGAGAACCATGCCGAACCACGTCGGCGTGCCCTCGGGCTTGTGTCCCCACAGAAAGGCGTAGGAGCCCAGGCACCGTCCCTTCGCCTCGGCGACGGCCTCCAGGTAGCCGGCCGCGTAGCGCTTGCCCTTCTCGGTGGAGTTCGCCTCGAGCGGCGCCCCGTAGGAGGTCTTGGGGGACTCCCAAGGGCCCATCGGACCGAACTCGGTCACCACATACGGCTTGGTCCAGCCGGCCTTGGCGAGGCGGGCGGGCAGGCTGAACAGGCCGCCGTAGGAGTTGACCCCCAGCACGTCGATGTCCGGCGCGTGCCGGAGGATGGCGGCGATCTTCGCGTCGTCGATCTCGGCGACCACGGTCATCGTGGGGTGGTTCGGGTCCAGGCGCTTCACCGTGCGGGCGATCTCCCCTACCGCCTTCCAGACCAGCTCCGGGTCCGCGCCGTTCTCCATCTCGTTGCCGAGGCCCCACATCAGGAGGGCGGGGTGATCCTTGTACTTCCGGACGTCCCGCTCGACGCGCCGAAGCTGCTCGGCGACCTGCTCGCGGTTGGCGTAGTCGAACCCGTGCTCGCGATGCCCCAGCCAGATGCCCAGGGTGACGGTCATGCCCATCCGATGGGCTTGGTCCAAGAGGGCCAGTTGGTTGTCCGCGCCCCAGGTGCGCACGCTGTTCGCGCCGTGCGCCTTGGCGAGCGAGAGGCTGAAGCTTCCGCCGATCCCACGGACGAAGTAGGGCTTGCCCGCCCGCTCCAGGCGCCAATCGCCGGGTCCTCCGGCCAAGCGAACCGGAATCGGGCCGGAGGACTGCAGGCTCGCGGCCGCCGCCAAGAGACCGAGGAACATCACGTCCCTACGTTACCTTCCTGGATCTCGCCGCTTGGCGCGCGGCCCTACGGAGGGCGTGCGCCCTGGCCGCCAAGTCGCGGGGCTGATCGCCTGCGGACTCGGGCGGGGCGTAGAGGAGCCGCTCCAGCGCCGCGGCGAGTTCCCGGGCCTCGTCGGCGACGGGGCCGAGGGACGGCCGGGCGCGGTCCGCATACTCCGCCAGGGTTTCGCAGGGCCGGCGGGGCCGGGACGCGGCCGCGCGCAGGGCCGCCTCGAAGGCCGACACGGCCTTGGAGAGCTCCCGATCCGGCAACGGGCCGCGCGCCGCGGCTTTGGGCTTGGGCCGGGCGACCAGGCCGAACAGAAGGCCCAGGAGGGCGGTTCCCGCCAAGCCGCCCACGATCAGCTTGCGTCCCAGCTCCGATCGCCACCAAGCGGGGGTTTGTCGATCGGCCGAGGTGTCGCCGTTCTTGACCTGGGCGTAGGTCGTGGGATCGAAGGGAACCCAGCCGACGCCGTCGAAGTAGACCTCGGCCCAGGCGTGGGCGTCCGACTCGCGGACCACCAGCCAGCCGTTCTCGTCGCGCGAGTCCTTCTCCTGGCCCGCCAGAAAGCCGGTGACGTAGCGCGCGGGAAGGCCGAGCGATCGGGCGCCGACCACCATGGCGCTGGCGTACAGGTCGCAGTAGCCCTCCTTCGACTCGAACAGGAACCAGTCGACGGCGTTCTCGCCGGACGGCACGGCGGGCGCGTCGGTGTTGTACAGCGCCTGCTCCCCGATGGCCCGCTCGAGCCGGAGGGCCGCGTCGTAGTCGTTCTTCGCGCCTTGGGTGACCCTGCGCGCGAACTGGCGCACCCTGGCGGTCGACTCGTCGCTGCGGCCGTAGACTCCGCGGAACAGGTCCTCCGGCAGGAAGCGCGGGGCCTCCGTCGGCTGGAAGTCGGGGTCGGGAGCGAGGGCCGTCGCGCGGAACGTCAGGGTGCCCGGCGAGATGTCGGATGCCCGCCACCTCTGGCCCCGGGCCAGCAGCGGCTGCAGCTCCACGAGCGCTCCGGGAGCCGGGAACGAACCGCGTAGCATCCCCGTGACGCGGAACTGGTAGCGGATCTCGCGGAGGTGGACGGCCGCATCGCCCAGGTCGGGATTGCGTGCCCTCGCCGAGGGCGAGATCGGATTCCAGCGCCCGAATCCGCCCATCGGGCTAACCTGGCCGAGGTCCTTGGACCACCGGTTGCCGTCGAACGCCTCGTAGCTGAAGGCGCGGAGATACACGGGTCCGGGCTCGTCGAGGTCGAGGCGCATCAGCTCGGCCTTGCTGAGGAACACCGGCCCCTTGCCCACGCGGTACTCGCTGGATTCGGTGAGGGGGCTGGAGCTCGCGAGCGTCGGGGTCGGTGTGACGACCGCCTTGGGCAGCGAGACCCCAAGGTTGCGCGTCACCGGCTCCACGGTCTGCTGGATCACCGGCGCGCCGACCAGACCCGTGAGCAGCACACCGCCGGCCATCGCGGCGAACCACAGCGGCCCGGCCTTGCCGCGCCACGGTCCCAGCTCCAGCCGGTGTTCGCTGCTCACGCCCGCGGCCTGCGCGTACCGCAGCATCAGGCGCCGCTGGGCCCGTGCCAGCAAGGCGGCGGTAAGCACGATGTACAGGTAGAACAGCCACTTCGCCCCGGCGAAGGTGTCCCAGGCGCCGACCATACCGAACAGCGCGACGGACGGAACCGACTGGAACAGCAGCGACGACTCGCTCCAGGCGAAGAACGATCCCAGGATCGCCATCCAGATCAGCACAGCGGCGATCACCAGCATGTCCGGGAACCCGCCGTCGGGCAGAACGCGGTTGAGGGCGGGGGCCAGAATCACGGCCGTCGCCACCGCGCAGACGTACAGGAAGCTTCCCCCGGTCCGCAGCGAAGGGACCATGGTCGACAGGAGGAAGCCGACGAGCGCGCCGACCACGACCCCTCCGACGGCGAACAGCGCGATCGACGGCTTGTAGACGCCCATGCCCGCCGCGTACACCGCGCACGAGGCCGAGAGGGCGGCCAGCAGAAAGTCGACCGGACCGGCTTGCAGAGCCTTCTGGTTCATGGTTCGGGCACCTCGGGCAGATAGGAGGCTTCGGCCCCCGCTTCGCGCAGGTAGGCCAGGAACTCGGTGTCGCAGCTGGCGAGCCGAGGATCGGCGGAGGCCGGCGGGAGGGCGAGCGCGTACACGGAGCAACCGCGGCCGCGCAGCATGCGGATGGTGTGGGGCAGCGTCTCGTCCGCCTCGGCCAGAAAGAGGTACACCGACGATCCCGGCCGGATGGAGCCTATCTGGGCGGCGACCCGCGTGCCGAGCGGCTCGGGCGAGGGTTGCAGGGACGCCAGCTCGCGGAGCGCCTCCAGCAGGCGCATCTGCGGCGGCGTCTTCCGGCCTTGGGGCTCGAGCCCCGGCAGGTGGACCTCCAGGCCCTGACCGAGGAACGATTCGGCCAGATAGGCGGCGAAGCCGCACAGGAGGTCGAGAGCCACGTGGCCCCTGACGTTCGCCGCGGTGCCGGGGGAGCTCTGGACGAACACCGTGGCGTCGGCGTACAGCCCCACCTCAAACTCCTTCACCAGCAGCTTGCCGGAGCGCGCCGACGAGCGCCAATGCACGTGGCGCAGGCTGTCCCCGTCCTGATAGTCGCGAACGCCCCTCGGGTCCACGCCGGACCCGCGCGACGGGCCGTGGTCGGCCTCGCCGCCGCCCCAGCCGGCCGAGCGCGGCAGACGCAGCGGGAACGGGATCGGGGCCGGCAGAACGGTGAGGGGCTCCGGATCGACCCGCACGAGCTTCGTGAAACGGATCAGCCCGAGCGGGTCGCTTCCGGTGACTTCGACGGTGGACCAGCGGAAGACGCCCCGGCGCATCGGGCGCAGGCGGTAGCTGGTCACGCACCTCTCGCCCGGTGCGGGCGCGACGGGCACGCTGGGGCTGACGTTGGCCGCCCTCAACGCCTCGGGGAGCCGGTCCTGGACGGTCACGAGAGGCCGGCGCATGTTGCGCTCGGACCACACCTCGATCTCCACCTGGACGCTCTCGCCCTGACGAACGGTCGGCATCGGCCTCCTCCTCAGCCGCAGGCCGAGGGTCGAGAGTCGCGCCTGCACGTGCGCCACCACCAGCAGACCCAGCATCGCCGACGACATGGAGAACAGCACCGGCGAGTTGAGGGCGATCGCCACCACGATGAGGAACATCGCCGACGTCGTCAGCGCGATGCTCGAGACGTTGCGGAGTTCGGAGGTCATGCCAGGGTCCGGGTCACGGGTACGGGCACCGATTCGAGAGCCTCGCGGATCGCGTCCTCGGCGCTGGAGCCTCGCAGGGCCAGGTCCGGCTGTCCCAGAACCCGGTGCGCCAGGACGGGGACGGCCATCGCCTTGACGTCCTCGGGACGGACGAACTCGCTCCCCTCCATGGCGGCGTGCGCCTGGGCCGCGCGCATCAGGTGCAGCGAGCCGCGGGGCGACGCGCCCATCATCAGCCTCGACGACTCGCGCGTGGCGTGGACCACGTCCACGATGTACGCCCGGACCGACTCCGAGACGAACACGTCCCGCACGGCCTCCTGAAGCTCCAGCAGCTCCTCTTGGCCGATGGCCTGTCGGACCGCCTCCAGCGGATGCGAGTGCCGCTGCTCTCCCAGAATGCGCACCTCGCTGTCCCGGTCGGGATAGCCCAGCGCGATCCGGGCGAAGAACCGGTCCAGCTGGGCCTCGGGCAACGGGTACGTGCCGGTCATCTCGATGGTGTTCTGCGTGGCGATCACGAAGAACGGCACGGGCAGAGGTCGGGTCTCGCCGTCGACGGTGACCTGCCGCTCCTCCATCGACTCCAGCAGGGCCGATTGGGTCTTGGGCGTGGCACGGTTGATCTCGTCCGCTAGGATCACGTTGCCGAACACCGGCCCCGGGCGGAACTCGAAGGTGGCCTCGCGCTGGTTCCAGACCGACGACCCGGTGATGTCCGAGGGTAGGAGGTCCGGAGTGAACTGGATGCGGCGGAACTCCCCGCCGATGGCGGCCGCGATGGCCTTGGCCAGCGTGGTCTTGCCGACCCCCGGGATGTCCTCGATCAGAAGGTGGCCGTTGCTGAGGAGGGTCGCGACCGCGGTGCGCACGGTGTCGTGCTTGCCCACGATCGCCTTTTCGACTTCCTCCACGATGCGCCCGGCACGATCGGCCAAATCCGATGCTTGCATCTAGCCCTCCCTGCGCGGCGTTGGCCGCGATACTTCCTCTACGCCGCCGTTGCGGACCCGGTCGCTCTGCCGGGGCCGTAGTGCCCAGAGCGAACCGGCGATGGGAGGACGCTCGGACCGTTTCGCAACGTTCGCGCGCGGGGCATACTGGCCTCGGCATGGATCGGCGCTCGCTGGCGGAGGCTTGGAGGCGGTTGGGGATCGTTCCCGGCGACGTCGTGCTGGCGCACACGGCCCTCTCCAGGGTGGGCTGGGTCGAGGGTGGACCGTCCGCCTACGCGGCCTCGCTGGCCGACGCCGTGGCGCCGGGGGGCATCGCGCTCTTCCCCGCTCTGTTGGACACCGGCTGGGCCAGCGCCGACAGCCCGCCCTCGTTCCGCGCGCAGGATCCGCCGGCGCGCTGGGTGGGAGCCGTGCCGAGGGCCGCGCTGTCGCTGCCCGGAGTGGTCCGCAGCCTGCACCCGACGCACTCCCTGGCGGCGGTCGGTGCGGACGCCGAAACGTTCGTGGCCGGGCACGACCTATGCGCGACCCCCTGCGCCTGGGACAGTCCCTATGGGGAGCTGGTCCGTCGCAGGGGCAAGGTGCTGCTGGTGGGTTGCGACCACGAGTCGAACACCACCCTGCACCTAGTCGAAGAGGTCGCCGGCGTGCCGTACCACCTTCTGCCGGGGATCGCGGAGTGCAGGGTCGTCGGCGCGGACGGGCGGGTGCGGACCGTTCGGACGCGCCTGCACCGATGGGGCGTGCAGCGCCGCTTCCAGCGGGTGGACTCCGAACTCGACTTCCTCGGCGTCCAGACGCGGGGGACGGTCGGCGGTGCGGAGGCGCGGGTCGTCGCCGTCGACCGTCTGTTCGCCTATGGCCTCTGGCTTCTCTCGAGGGACCCGAGGGCCCTGCTGGCCTGACCCGCCGAGGAGGGAAGGGGATTCGAACCCCTGGACCCTTGCGGGTCTGCGGTTTTCAAGACCGCCGCATTCGACCGCTCTGCCATCCCTCCGCGCCGGGGGGTAGCGAGTTTACCTTCGAGGCTGGGCGCGGCCCGGCGAGGCGAGCTCGAACCACAGCGTGCGCGCGTCCTTGCCGATCTGGAACTCGGACCAGCCTCCGGAGCGGCGCACCGGCAGCTCGCGCATCCGCCGTCCGCGACCGTCGAGCGCGAACGCCCTCAGCGGCCTGTCGGTCTGCAGACGAACGGTGCAGGGAACAGGCTCGCAGATCGTCGGACCCTTGCCCCATCGGTCGCCGACGGAGCTGCGGTCCTCGTTCCATCCCATCCCTTGGTTCTCCACGCGGGACGCCAGCACCAGGAGCAGGGAGTCGGAGCTGCGGATCGGCTTGCCGTCGCGGGGCACGAGCATCAGCGCGGCGAACCCGGAGCCGATCGGCCCGAAGCGCAGCTCGGCGCCCCGCAGACGGACGGTCCGGCCGGCGACGCGCCCCGTGACCGCCTTGGCACGCTCGGCGTCGGCGCGGAAGATCCCCTCCCCGGCGCTCAGGGGCGAGGCCGAGGGCCGGCCTTGGGTCAGGATGCGCGTCCTGGTGCCCGGCCGCAGGGCGGTCGCGGTGCGCAGGGGGTTGGGAAACCCGCCGGCGAAGGCCCACGCGTCGGCCGCGTTCGGAAACCGGTGCCACGCCCGCGGTTCGACTTCCAGCACGGTCCGCAGGGTGGCCGCCGGAACGAGCCCTTGCCGGAACAGCAGGGCGGCAGCGGGGAAGAACGCCAGCTTGGCCGGGTTGGAGCCGTGCGAGAACCAGCCCTGGATCGCGTCGTTGGGCTGTCCGGACACCGTGACCCCGTGGTCGAACGGGTACAGCGCGTCCCATCCGTGGTAGGCGGCGAACGTGCTGAGCAGCGGCATCTGCTCGGCTTGGGCGTCGAGCGGCGCGCAGTGGTTGTACTCGCTGATCGTGTACGGCTTGCCGTCGATCCGCCACTGCGCCAGGAAGCCCAGCTCGCCGGCGCCGTCGGCCATCCGGTCGGTCATGGGTCGGTTCTGGATGCGCCAGCGGACGAGGTCCCAAGGCCGATCGTCGAACGCGGGGTGCTTGTAGTAGGCGTGGTTGTCCGCGACGTCCATGGGCGCTTCGCGGTAGGGGCCGACCATCCCGCCGTAGTTGATCTGCGTGGTCACGATGTTGCAGCGCAGACCCAGCTCCCTGCGCAGGAAGCTCCTCATGCGCTCGGCGTAGGCCCGTTCGGTGTCGGCCAGGAAGTCGACCCAGTCCCTCCACTTGCCCTCGGTGCCGGAGCCGGGCACTTCGATGCGCCCGAAGGCCGCGTCCTTCGGCAAGCCGCCTCCCAGCACGCCGGGCCGTAGGGAGACGTCGGCGATCTCGACCGTTCCCGTCGCGCCGCCCAGGATGAACGCGACCCGGGCGTGCCCGGGCTCGGTGTTGCGCGCCGTGAACGCGAACTCGTAGGCGCGCCAAGCTGGCCCCAGCCCGACCGGTTCGTCCAGTCCGACCAGCCGCCAGTTGGGCCGGTCGAGGTTCACCGTGAGGCGAGCCGGCCGCGGGCGGTCGGCCCTCGCGCGGAACCGCAGCGTGTAGGGGCGTCCCTCCTTCAGGTCGAGTCCGGCAAGGTGCGCCTGCACGTGCCAATCCAGCCCGGGGTTGGAGCCGACGCGCGCCAGGATCGGCGGGGCGACGTCGGGCAGGCTGCCGGTCCCCGCGCGAAACTCCACGTCCCCGTTGCTCTGGTTCTCCGTGGTCCAGCGGCTCGCGGAGGTGGTGAGCGAGGGACCGAGGCTCAAGGATCCCGCGCCCCAGGCCTTGCGCACCGCTCCGATGGAGCCGTACTTGGTGCGCAGCCACCGGTTCCAGAGGGTCTTCAGCTCGCTCCGGAAGGGCTCGGGGAGCGTGCTGAGGCCGCGTCCGAGGCCCTCCCACACGTGGCCGACCAGGGTGTTCTCGTTGTTGATCTCCACGACCATCAGCGCGGGGTCGTCGGCGAAACGAAGTCCGGTATGCGGGTTCTTGCGGTCCAGCAGGCTCCGCGCGTAGTCCTGCTGCAGCCGGATCATCTTCTCGGAGAACAGGTCGACGCGCTTCTGGAAGTCGAAGGGGATCTGCCGCACGGACTCCGGCAGGCCCATCTCGGGGATGTACTCCCGCGAGGTCTGCAGGTTGATGTTCCAGTAGATGCCATGCCGCTTGAAGGCCGCCAGCAGGTAATCGAAGCGATCGAGCTGCGCGGGGTCGATCTCCAGGAACTTGCGGCCGGGCTTCCACAGCCCCGGCTCGACCCACCCCGCGTGGAGGTGGTGGATGCGCACCAGATTGACGCCCATCTTGGCGAGGTGCGCGGCCAGACGGTCGGCATCCGCCTTGGTCGGGAAGCACTGCGGGCCGGTGATGTTGATCGCGAGGAATCGGATCGGTCTTCGGGCGGGGTCCCTCTCGGCGACGAAGCGGGCGTTCCGCACGACGATCCGGCCCAGCTTCCCGGCGGGTTGATGGTTGAGGAACGAGACGTCGGTGGCGGTCTTCGCGTCGTCGTCCCACGGGATCACGAACGGGAACCAGTCGGACTGTTCGTCGCCGGCGCACGCGTGCGCGGCCGCCAGCGTCGCGGCTGCGGCCAACCATGCCCTTGCGTTCACGTCGGCCCGTTTCGACGCCGCGCCCGAGCCCTCCTTCCCGTCGAGATCAGAACGGCAGGGTGCTGAAGGCGTAGGCCCAAGCCTCGGGCGTGAGCGCCTTCAGGCCGGCCTCGGAGGCGGACGGTGGCCACGTGCGGCTGGGCTCGGCGCCCTTGCTTCCCCAGCAGAAGGCCGAGAATCCGCCGAAGCTGGGCACCACGGCGTGGTAGTGGCCGTGCTTGGGGAACACCCGCTGGAAGATCGTCTCGGTGGTGTGCAGGGCGTACGGGCAGAACACCGGGTTGTCGGCCTGCGTGACCGCGATCCCGCCGTCCGTGAGCAGGCGCAGGACGTCCGAGTAGAACTCGTGGGAGAACAGCGGCTCGCTCAGGGAACCCTCCTCGTCCTCGTATACGTCCGTGCAGTCGACCACGATCAGGTCGTACGGCTCGAGGTCGCGCTGGACGAACGGGAACGCGTCGGCGATGTGCACGCGCACCCTGGGGTCGTCGAACGCCCCCGCGCTGAGGCCGGGCAGGTGCTCTCGGCAGACCTCGATCACTTCGGCGTCGATCTCCACGAGGTCCACGTGCCGGATGGTCTTGCTGCGGCAGATCTCCCGAAGCACCCCTCCGTCGCCGCCGCCGACGACCAGGGCCCTCTCCGGCCGGTCCATCGAGAGCAACGGAATCCGTACGAGCGCCTCGTGATAGGAGCTCTCGTCCAGCTCGGTCAGTTGGATGTGCCCGTCCAGCAGCAGGAGCCGACCGAAGGGGACCGTGTCCACGACCTCGATGGTCTGGTACTTCGAGCGCCTGCGGTGGACCGTCCTGCCGGCCCGCATCCGGAGCTCCAGCTGGTTCGGCCGAACGGGGAAGGCGAGCGTCTCACCCTGGATCACAAGAGGCTAGGCTACCCCAAGGGGGCCGGATCGGCGGGGACGAGCCCGCTTGCGCCGCCGCGCCCGTTCGGCCTAAAGTGGGGGCATGAAGTTCACCCAAGGCGAGTGGCTGATGCGTCCGGGAGTCCGTGTCTCCTATGCGACGGAGGTTTGGGACTGGGAGGCGCGGAACGGGCAGCTGGACGCCTTGGCGGCGACCAAGCCGATCCGTCACCGCGGCGACACGCTGGACGGTCCGGCTCTCAGGGTGAGGATCGGCTCGCCGATGCCCGACGTCGTGTCCGTGCGCGTGGATCACTTCGAGGGCGAGACGGAGCGGGGGCCGCAGTTCGAGCTGTTCGGCCAGCCCGGGTTCGCGCCGGAGATCGCGCTCGGAGAGGACCAAGCTCGGGTGGCGGCCGGCAGGCTCGAGGCGCGCCTGGACCGCAAGAGCTGGAGGCTGGAGTTTCTGGGCGAGGGCCGTCCGCTGACCCGCAGCGGGTGGAAGCACCTGGGCTACGCGCAGGTCGAGGGCCAGGGGGCGTTTCTGCACGAGGGGCTGGCGCTCTCGGTCGGAGAAGGCGTGTACGGCTTGGGTGAGCGGTTCACGGCCTTCGTCAAGAACGGGCAGGTGGTCGACATCTGGCAGGAGGACGGCGGCACGGGCAGCGAGCACGCCTACAAGAACGTACCGTTCTATCTGACCGACCGCGGGTACGGGGTGCTGGTCCGGCACCCGGGCCGGGTGTCGTTCGAGGTGGCCAGCGAGCGGGTGTCGCGGGTTCAGTTCAGCGTGCCGGGCGAGTGGATCGAGTATCTGGTGATCTACGGCCCGACGCCGAAGGAGATTCTGGCCAAGTACACCGCGCTCACCGGCCGGCCCGCCCTGCCGCCCGCGTGGTCGTTCGGCCTGTGGCTGACCACCTCGTTCACGACGAGCTACGACGAGGCGACGGTGTCGTCCTTCGTCCAGGGCATGGCCGACCGGGGCATCCCGCTGCACGTGTTCCACTTCGACTGCTTCTGGATGAGGGGCTTCCGGTGGTGCGACTTCCAGTGGGACCCGGAGGCGTTCCCGGACCCGGAGGGCTTCCTGGGCCGGCTGAAGGAGCGCGGGCTGAGGCTGTGCGCCTGGATCAACCCGTACATCGCCCAGAGGTCGGAGCTGTTCGAGGAGGGCAAACGCGGGGGGTATCTGCTGCGGAGACCGGACGGCTCCGTGTGGCAGACCGACCAGTGGCAGGCCGGGATGGGCATCGTGGACTTCACGAACCCGGCCGCCCGCGAGTGGTTCGCCGGCCACCTCGAGCGGCTGGTGGACCAGGGCATCGACTGCTTCAAGACCGACTTCGGCGAGCGCATTCCCACCGAGGTGCGGTGGCACGACGGCTCGGACCCGGAGCGGATGCACAACTACTACGCGCACCTGTACAACCGCACGGTGTTCGAGGCCTTGGAGCGCAAGCGCGGCCGGGGGGAGGCGGTGCTGTTCGCACGCTCGGGGACGGCCGGCACGCAGCGCTATCCCGTGCACTGGGGCGGCGACTGCTGGTCCACGTTCGAGTCGATGGCCGAGACGCTGCGCGGCGGCCTTTCGCTGGCGCTGTCGGGCTACGGGTTCTGGAGCCACGACATCGGGGGGTTCGAGGGCAAGCCCCCCGCGGCGGTGTACAAGCGCTGGGTGCAGTTCGGCCTGCTCTCGAGCCACAGCCGGCTGCACGGCAGCAGCTCCTACCGGGTGCCGTGGGAGATCGACGAGGAGGCGACGGACGTGCTGCGCTTCTTCGTGCGCCTGAAGTGCAGGCTGATGCCCTACCTGTTCGCCAAGGCCGTGGAGGCCCACCTGAGCGGCGTCCCGATGCTCCGGCCGATGCTGCTGGAGTTCCCCGACGACCCGACCTGTCGCCTGCTGGACCGCCAGTACATGCTGGGCGACGCGTTGCTGGTCGCTCCCGTGTTCCGAGAGGACGGGGAGGTGGAGTATTACCTGCCCGACGGGTGGTGGACCAACCTGCTGGACGGCCGGCGGGTGGAGGGCGGCCGGTGGGTGCGCGAGACGCACGGCTTCCTGAGCCTGCCTCTGATGGTCCGCGACGGCACGGTGCTTCCCGTGGGCTCCGTGGACGACCGACCCGACTACGACTACGCCGAGGGCCTCACGCTGGAGGTGTACGGGCGGCCGCAGGCGGCGACGGTCGAGGTGCCCAACCTGGACGGCTCGACGAGCGTGCTGGTTTCCGCTTGGAGCCAGGACGGCACAGGGGTGGTGCAGGTGGACCGGCCGCTCGATGGCTGGTCGGTGCTGCTGGTCGGGGTTCGGGCCGCCGAGGGGGTGGTCGGAGCCGTGGCCGAGGCGACTCCCAGGGGGCTGCTTCTGAGGGCCGCGCCCGGGTCGCAGCGCATCGCAGCCCGCTGGTAGCCCCCTCGGGGCAGGTTCGAACTGGTGCCAAAGGCCGTGGCCGGGTGCCGTCCGCGCACCCCAGTGCCGATGAGAACCTATCCGACGACGGAGGAGCTATGGAGCAACGAGGCTTCCAGCTCGACGATCGTGCGATCGGCGAGCGACTGCAGATCCATCGCATCGACGATGTGGACCGGCGGGCCCTGAGCGAACTGCGGGCGGTCCTCGAGCCGTTTCTGCCGAAGGTCGTCGACGAGTTCTACGCGCACATCCAGCGGTTTCCGGAGGTCGTGGCGGTGATCGCCGGCGCCGGATCGAGCATCGATCGCCTGAAGAAGACGAACCCGAGTTACTTCGACCAGATCTTCCGGGCGCGGTTCGACCGGGAGTACTTCGAGAGCCGATTCACCATCGGGCGGATCCACGCGCAGATCGGTCTTGAGCCGAGGTGGTTCTACGCCGCGATGAGCACGTACTACGACCTCATCTATCCCTACCTCGTCTCGAGGCTCAGGTTCCGGCCGTCCCAGCTGGCGGCGATGCTCACCGCCTTCCAGAAGGCGATGAACCTGGATCAGTCCCTCGTGCTGGAGGCCTATGTGGAGTACGGCTTCGTCGCCGAGCTGCGCGACGTGGTCGGCAAGTCCACGGTGGTCGCGGAGAACTTGGCGGAAACGAGCCGATCGGTGCGGGAGTCGTCCGAGCAGAGCGGCAAGGCGTCGCACGAGGTCGCGTTGGTGAGCGAGCAGCTGGCGCGGCTCGCGGCCTCGCAGGCGGAGGCCGCGGAGGAGGCCGCGAGGGCCGCCGAGCGCGTGATGGGAGCCATGGAGCGCCTGAGGGGTGGCGCCGAGCGGCAGACCGAGGCCGTCGCGCACGCCGATCAGGCCGCGACCGAGCTCCGGTCCGCCTTGGAGCGGATCGCCGAGCAGGCGGCCGTGTGGACGAGGATCCGGGAAAGGGTGCAGGCTATCGAGCGTCTGCGCGGGGCGATGGCCGAGACCGGGCGCCGCGTGGCCGAGATGGCCCAGCGGTCCGACGAGATCGGCAAGATCGTGCAGACGATCGACGACATCGCCGCCCAGACCAACCTGCTCGCCCTGAACGCCGCGATCGAGGCGGCCCGCGCCGGCGAGCACGGCCGGGGCTTCGCCGTGGTGGCCGAGGAAGTGCGCAAGCTGGCGGAGAACTCCTCCGAGGCGACGAAGGAGATCTCGAACCTGATCCGGGCGGTTCAGTCCGGCAGCCAGGCGGCGGCCGAGGCGATGAGCGCGGCGACGGAGGACGTGGAGGGCGCCGCCGAGGTGACGCTCGAGTCGGCCAAGGGTCTAGAGAGGATCGCCGAGCTGGCGGCGCAGGCCAGCGATCTCAGCGCGGCGTTCGGCGGAGCCATGGAGGCCGTCGGCGAGGCCGCCATCGAGGCCAGCCGTGCCGTGGACGAGGCCAGAGAACAGGTGGCCGTGGTCGCCGGATCCATCCAGAGCATCGCCGCTTCGGCGCAGGAGAACTCGGCGTCGGCCCAGCAGGTGAGCGCCGCCGCCGAAGAGATGAACGCGCAGGTGGAGGAGCTGCTGGCCGCCGTTCAGGAGGTCGACCACCAGGCGACCGTTCTGCGCGAGGTTGTTGGCGCCGCGCGTCAGGCTGTTGAAAAGGCCAGCAGGGCCGCCGCCTAGCATCGGTTTCGTTCACCCAACCAGCCCAAACGACAAGGGGCCCTGCTGGCGGGGCCCCGCCTTCTTTGGTCGGAAGGGCGGGGACCAAGGGCCGGGCTAGCCGCTCGCGTCCTCCAGAGGCAGATCGAGGCTGTCGGGCACCGCGCGGAGCAGTCCGTAGAGAATGCGGATCGGCCGCTCGCCCTCATGGCGGATCGGTCTGGCCCAGCCGAGGCACCAGTACGGCGGCGTGCGCCCGTCTGCGTCCCTCTTGCTCGTGCGCACGAAGAACAGCTGCCTCCAGTTGGCGGGGTTGGTGATCCTCCTTCCCGTCTCCGAGTCCTGCCGGGTGGTGGATTGGCTCTCCCACTGCAGCAGCACGGGGCTGAGGAGCACGTCGGCGTACCGCGTGGTCGGCGAGAACTCCCGCTCCGATTTGTTCAGGGTGACCAGGTTGACGCAGAGTCGCCGCTCCTTGTCGTGGAGCACGCCCTCCCGGAGGCTCTTCGGGTCGTCGCGGAACGGCGCGGCGATCTCGTCCCGGACGTACGCCCGGTGCAGGCAGAACGGCAGGTCCTCGAGGCCGCTCGGATCGGGAGCGGACCGCCACACAGGCTCGCAGGGCCCGGCGTTTCGCGTGAGGTAGTCCAGGAGCGCCTCCATCTCCTGCACCGTCTCCTCGGCGAACGCGAAGGGCTTGGACGCATGGTCGTGGAACAGGGCCAGGATCATGCGCCGGTGGGGGTCGGTTCTCTCGCCCCGGGCGGCCTCCACGTACGCGCCGGCGCGGAGGCGGTCGTTCACATGCAGCAGGCGGCCGAGCCTCTCGTGCCGATAGGGGAGGGGTCGGCCGTCTCCCGTGGCCTCGCGGGCAATCTGGAGCAGCGTTCGTCCGTCCCGGTACAGGTCGGCCGGCTCGATGCCGGTCTCCTCCAAGAACCGCCGGAGGGTGACCGGGCCATCCGTCGACGCGAGGCGGCGGTACTCGTCGGTCATGTCGCGCAGGCTGCGCGGAACCGCTCGGCGCAGAGCCTCCAGCACCCGCTCCTGGGTGATCCGGTCCAGCTGGATGTCGCACCCGGCGGGAAGCTTCAGGAACCCGTCCCGCGCGCCCGTCTCCAGACCCCTGCGCGTGAGCCCCGTCAGGGCCCGCAGACGCAGGTCGAATCGGAACTTCTGGTTCTGCCGGCCGACGAAGTCCAGCACGGTGAGCGCGCTCTTGTCGGGGTGACGCCGCAGCCCGCGGCCCAGCTGCTGCGTGAAGAGCAGGGCGCTCTCCGTGGGTCGGAGGAACAGCACAGTGTCGATCTCCGGAACGTCCACGCCCTCGTTGAACAGGTCGACGGTGCAGAGCAGGTTCAGCTCGCCGGTTCGGAACCTGTGGAGGGTCTGGTCCCGCAGTCCGGGCTCCAAGCTCGCGTGGAGCGCCGCGGCCTGAAAGCCGGCCTTGCGGAGCTCCTCGGCCATGAACTCGGCGTGGCGGACGGACACGCAGAACGCCACGGCGCGCATTCGGGAGGGGTCCTCCACCTTCTCCACCAGGTTCCGAACGATGGTCTGCACGCGCGGCTGGCCGCGATCCACGTACAGCCTCTCGAGCTGTCCGGCATCGTAGCGCCCGCGTTCCCAAGCGACGTTCGAGAGGTCGGTGCCGTCGTCGATGCCCCAGTAGTGGAAGGGGCACAGCAGGCCCCGGTCCAGCGCGTGCCAGAGGCGGAGCTCGTAGGTGGGCCCTCCGAACCAGTCGGCGACGTTCACGCCGTCCGTGCGCTCGGGCGTGGCCGTGAGGGCGAGCAGCTCCTTGCGTTGCACGAGGTCGAGGATCCGGCGGTAGGTGGCGGCCTCGGCGTGGTGGAACTCGTCGATCACCAGAACGTCGTGCTTCAGGTCGGCGAGCTGGTCGTCGGTCCACCTCGAGAGCGTCTGCACCGTAGCGAAGAGGTGCGTCCACCGGTCAGGCCTGTCCTGCCCGGAGAGCAGCTCGCCGAAGCCGCCATCGCGCAGCACCGCCCGGTAGGTGTCCAGGGACTGCCGAAGGATCTCGTGCCGGTGCGCGACGAACAGAATCGTCGGACGGCATCCCCAGCATCGGACGAGGTTGGCGTAGTCCAAGGCGGCGATCACCGTCTTGCCGGTGCCCGTCGCCGCCACCACCAGGTTCTCGTGCCGGCCCTCGAGGCGGCTCAGCCGCAGGAACTCCAGGGCCTCCTCCTGATGGGGGTAGGGCCGGATGTCGAAGAAGGTGGGTGGGGGAGCGGCGCCATCGCGCTGGGCATCGATCGCGCGGACGAGTCGCTCCATGTCCCGGTTGGGGTCGAACGGGACGAACCGGTCCTGCTGGTTCCAGAGGCGCTCGAAGGTGTCGATCAGCCCTTGGATCACGTACGGGGCGTCTTTGGCTCCCAGCCGCACGTTCCACTCGAGTCCGTCGACCAGCGCCTTGGTGGAGAGGTTCGACGAGCCGATGATGGCGGTCGTGAAGCCGGTGGCGCGGTGGAAGATCCAGGCCTTGGCGTGCAGGGAGGTGTGCTGCTCGGCGCTCTCGTAGGCGATGCGGATCTGCGCGCCCAGCTCGGCCAGCTGGCGCAGCGCGCGGGCGCTGGTCGCGCCGAGGTACGTGGTGGTCAGGACTCTGAGCTTGGGCCCGAGGCGCTCGAAGTGGCGCAACAGGCGGAGCGTGCCCTGGTAGCCGATGAACGGGCAGATCAGGTCCACCCGGTCGGCGCTTCTCAGCTCGGAGGCCAAGACTTCGAGGAGGTTCAGGTGTCGTTGGTTCGTGACCAGCTGGCTGAAGGAGAGCGGCAGGATCGGCGGCTCGGGCGGCGCCTCGGCGGGCGGACGGTCGGAGGACTGGACCCACCGCAGCAGATCGAGGGTCGGCTCGTCCGGATCGTCCGCGGCCTCGAACAGCTCGCGCGATCGCCCGAGCACGCTCCCCTCGGCGTCGTCCGACTCGCACTCCCGCCTGAGAATCTCGCGGGCCCGTTGGGCGACCTCTCTCGCGAGGTACTCGATCCCCTCCTCCGGCCCGAGGCGCTCGACTCCGGCCCGCACGCGCAGACGATCCAGCTCCTCGCGCAGGGCCCGCGTGAGCAGGAGGTCGTAGACGCCGGGCGGAAGCTCCCGCATGCGGCCAAAGTACCTGGGCGGCGGCGGGGATGTCGAGGGGCGGGCCGCGGGGTAAGGTGCCGGGCATGAGGCTTCGGTTCGGACCGTTGCCGCCGGACTGGCCGGAGTCGGTCGTTCCATGGATGGCGGAGGCCCTTCCTCGGGAGGCGTTGGACGCCGGGAAGTTCGCCCGGCAAGCGCTGTGCGACCCGAACTTCGACCCGGAGGGTCTGGTTCTGGCGTTCGACGGAGACCTGCCGATCGGGCTGGTGTGGGCGGTTCATCGCAGCGTGCCGCTGGAGAACGCCCCGCCCGACGGCGACCGCGGGTATCTGGTGCTGCTCGCCGTGCGCGAGGGGTTCCGCCGGCGGGGCGTCGGCCGGGCCTTGGTGGAGCGGGCCGAGGCTTTCCTGCGCGGACGGGGTGCGCGGTCGGCCTGGGTGTGCGGCTACGCCCCGGGATACTTTCTGCCCGGAGCGGACTTGGCCTACCCGGGCGGATGCGAGCTGCTGACGGCCTGCGGCTATCGCGAGGTCTATCAGCCGATCGCCATGCAGGCCGAGCTGTGGGACCTGCGCGTGCCGGACTGGGTGCGCGAACGGGCGGCGCGGCTGTCGCAGGAGGGCGTGAGGGTCGAGCCGTTCCATGCCGCCCTCACCCTGCCGACGCTGGAGTTCGCTCGGGAGCATTTCCGGGGCGACTGGGTGCGCTGGGCCAAGGAGGCGATCCGCGACATCACGCTGGGCGACGACCCGAGGCGCCTCATGCTGGCATGGCGGAACCCCGACCGACCGGAGGTGCTGGCCTACTCCCACTACGGCGGGGAGCGGTTCGGACCGATCGGGGTTCGCGAGTCGGAGCGGGGGCGCGGCATCGGCCAGGTGCTGCTGTATGAAACGCTACAGGCCCAGAAGGCCCGCGGCTTTCGGTGCAGCTGGTTCCTCTGGTCGGACGACCGCACCGCGGACCGGCTCTACCGAGCGGCGGGGTTTCGGGAGATCCGGCGGTTCGCGTATCTGAGGAAGGAGCTGTGATGGTCGACGTACTGGCGATCGGCGCGCACATGGGCGACGAGGTGGCTTGGGGGATGGCGCTGGCGGCGATGCGGCGCCAGGGCGCATCCATCGGGCTGCTGCACCTGACCCCCGGAGAGAGGGGCCACAGGACGATGGCTCCCGACGAGTACGCGCGGCAGAAGCGGAGGGAGGCCGAGGAGTGCGCCCGAGAGCTCGGCGCGGAGATGTGGGCTCTGGACTACCGCTATGGCGAGCTGCCGGTGAACGACGAAGTCAAGCACGCGGTGGCCCGGGTCCTGAGGGAGGCCCGGCCCAAGCTCGTGATCACGCACTGGGGCGGCAGCATCCACAAGGACCACTCGGCGGCGCACGAGCTGCTGCCGGACGCGCGGTTCTACGCGGGCCTGCCGGCCTTTTCCGGCGATCATCCCCCGCACTGGGTCGGTCGGGTCCTCTACGGGGAGAACTGGGAGGACAACCGCGGCTTCCAGCCCGAAGTGTTCCTAGAGATCACGGAGGAGGACATGCTGGTCTGGGAGCGGGCGATGGGCAGCTACGCGCTGTTCCGCGGGGAGGTGAGCCCCTTCCGATATATCGACTACTACAAGGTGTTGGCGCGAGCCCGGGGGCTGGAGGCGATGCGCGAGTACGCCTGCGCCTTCGTGGTTCCACCCGATCAGCGTCGCCGGATCGTTCGCTCTCTTCTGGAGTGACAAAAAAAGGGCCCGCCATGCGGCGGGCCCGGTTGAGGGAGGAACGGAAGGAGGATCAGTAAGTCTTCTTCGCCTTGTCCTTCGCCTTGTCGAGACCGAGAGCCTTGGCGACCGAAGGCGGGAGGATCACGGTGTCGATGACGTGGATCACGCCGTTCGAGGCGCCGATGTCCGCCTTGGCAACCTTGGCGTTGTTGAAGTTCACGGTGCTGCCCTTGATCCGGACCTTCACGGTCTCGCCCTGGACGGTCTTCGGCGCGGCGCCGTTCTTGAGATCGGTGGACATCACCTTGCCGGCGATGACGTGGTAGGTCAGAACCTGCGTCAGGAGCTTCTTGTCGGCCAGCAGCTTGTCGACGATCTCCTTCGGCACCTTCTTGAAGGCCTCGTCGGAAGGAGCCAGCACGGTGAACGGACCCTTGCCCTTGAGGGTCTCCACGAGGCCGGCCTCCTGAACGAGCTTCACCAGCGTGGTGAACTGCCCCGCTCCGACGGCGGTGTCGACGATGTCTTTGGTCTGGGCGCGGGCGCCGGTAAGAGCCAGCGCGAACAGTCCGAAAGCGAGGAGTGTCTTCTTGAGCATCGTTGTTATCTCCGTAGCGAGACCCTGGGGCCTCTGCGGGGGTCTACGACGCCGCGCCGGGGACGTCGGCAGTCCCAGTGCGAACGCTGGGCCTTCGGGACCTAACCCAGGGAGACCACGATGCCCGGCCAGTCCGGAATCTCCTCGGCTCCGATGCCGAGGTGGAGGAGGACGGCCTCCTCCATCTCCGACGCCTTCTTCCCGTCGACGGGTGCGACGCCGTGGGCGAGGATGCTGGCATTGCGGAACTCCAGGTGCCCCTTCAGGGCCTCGTACGTCGCCGCGTGGCCGCGCAGCTCCTCTGGCCCGAAGCGCAGAAGATCGAAGCTGAGGGCCAGGCCGAGCTTGAAGGAGCCGTCTGCGCCCGGGCGGGCCCCCCTCTCCTCAAGCCACTTCAGGGCCTCTGCGGAAAGCTGCCCAGCGGCGATCCGGCCGCGGTTGGCGCCGAACGCCCGCCAAAGAAGGTCCTGAACGAACATCTCGGTTGCCCGATAGAGGCACGCCACGGCGGTGTCGAACTCTCGGCGGGTTCGGCGTCTGCGGGCGTTGGCGATCAGCTCGAGCATCAGAGGCCCCATCGACCGATCCTGGGGCTTGTTGCCGCCGCCGACGATCTCCCCGCACGTCAGCCAGTGGCTCCTGAGGTCCCGCAGGCGCTGCAGCACCTCCGGGCCTCCCACCAGCCGCGGCTCCATCTCGATCAGGCTGAGGGCCCTGCCGAGGTCGTTCTTCGCCTCGCCGAAGACGAAGCGGTCGACGGCCGCCAAGGCACGGAACAGGCCGGCGAGGGCCTCGATCCTCGCCTTCAGCTCCGGCGAGCAGCTCCTTCGCAGAGCCTCCTCCAGCACCCGCGCCGCCGCTCCGGGGAATCCCTCGGCCAACATTCGGGTGGCCTCCTCCTGGTGGAGGACGGCGTACAGGTCGAACGGGTTGGTCTCGTCGACGAACGTCTCCGTGCCGGGATCGACCGTGGCGATGCCGCCGGGCCGGGAGCCGGAGACGTAGCGCGTCCGAAGACCGAGGACGGCTGCCGCCAGCGCCAGGCCGCTGGCCATGGCCTTGGTGCCGCCGGTGATGTCCGCCACCGCCGAATCGGGCTGGATCTGCCACTCGCGGAGCTTCTGTCGGATCCGCGACGAGATGCCGCGGAACGAATCCGAGAGCCGGTCGGGATCGACCAGCAGCGAGTCGCAATATCGGAGCTTGTGTCGCAGCCTGGGATGGATCTCCTCGTCGACGACCCTCTTCGAGCCCGCGGAGACCACGAAGAGCACGGCCTCGGGTTGGTCGGTGTCGATCGAGAACACGATCGGATCGGCCGACCCTCCCACCGTGCAGACCAGCAGCCTCACGCCGGACTCGCCCATGGTCGGAGGAGTTCGGTCTTTCTGCTGGTTTTTCCTGCGGACTTGCGTCGTACGGTGGATTCGCACGTTCTGTGCGGAAGGAGGGAGCAGGAGGTACGAAGATGTTGACGACGCTCGTCAGCCTCGCCGCTCTGTTGCCGCTGCCGCTCCTCGGCGCGGCCCCGACCGTTCCGCCGACGGCCGCCCTCGCGCCCGTCGCCCATCTGCCGCTCGCCGCCGCATCCGAGGACGAGGAGGACGACGGCTACCTCGACCTGTTCGGGTGGACCGAAGTCACCCTGATGGTGTACGAAATCCCCAAGGAGTTGAAGGGCGCGGTCTCAGAGGCGGACCTCAGGAGGTGGGCATCCGGGCCGCTCAAGGATGCGGGGCTAGAGGTTCTGGATGACGTCGAGAAGTCCGTGGAGCGCTTCGTCGCCCGCGCCAAAGACGCCAAGGACCCCAGCTCGAGCCTGCTTGCTTGGGACCGGGGCTACTCCTGGCTGGCCGTTGAGTTGACCGTCGCCGAGGCGGGGGATGGGTCCTTGGCCGTTTCGGTGGACATGCTCGCCTACCGCAGCGGAATCCTCGTGCCGTTCCGGGTGCGTCCCGTGGTCGTGTGGCGGGGCGGCCAACTCGTGGTGGCGGAGGGTCGCTACAGCTCGCGGACCAAGATCCGGGACGCCGTGGAGGCACTGGCGGACCTGCTGGCGGAGGATTGCCGGAAGGCCGCCAAGGTCAAGCCGAGCGACACCAGACTCATCACCAAGCTGGCCGGCATGGAGGATCTCCAGAAGGGAACCAAGGACGACGGGTTCCGGTTCTGAGGGGCGGCTCAGCGGCCGAACAGCTCGAGCAGCCTCTCGGACCGATAGGCGAAGATGCGGGCGACGTCGCGGCGGACGAACAGCCGGTCCGCGAGCCGCCCGCCCTTCGGCCAGTAGTGCACCACGTCGGTGGCCAGCGTGCCGCCGTCCAGAGGCTGGAAGCCGTGGCGGTGGTGCCACAGCAGATAGGGGCCCCGCAGCTGCTCGTCGACGAACCCTCGGGGCGGGTCCCACTCGGAGATCTCGGTGAGCCATCCGAAGGACAGCCCCCGCACGCGGATGCGGTAGCGGATCAGCGCGCCGGGCCGCATCTCGATGGGCAGAGGGGTCAGGATCCGGAAGTTCAGCCATGGGGGCGTGAGGGTCTCCAGGTTCGCCGCGTCCGCGAAGAACGGGAAGAGATCGTTGGGCGGCAGCGGGAGCCACACGGAGGCGACGAGCCGCACGGCCGGGCGGGTGCGCCCGCGATGGGAGAAGGCGGTCTCGTCGAACCTCAGCTCGGGCTTCAGGGCTTGCAGCGTCACAGCGCAATCTACGACGCGGTGCGGGCGGGCGTTCGGACAGGCTGGGTCGCTTGCCCCCTTCGGCCCGGACGAGGTATCCTTGGCGTTCGCGAGCCGACCAAGGCCGGACCAGAGATTTCCATGAGCGAAGATAAGAACCTCATCAACGGCGGGTACGACGCCAAGGACAAGGACGCCGCGCAGGGCGAGGGCCGTCCGCGGGGGCGGCGTCGCCGGAAGGTCAGCTACCTGACGATCCAGAAGATCGACGTCATCGACTACAAGGACGTCGGCACGCTCAAGCGCTTCATCAACGACCGCGGCAAGATGCTGCCGCGCCGACAGACCGGCAACACGGCGAGCCAGCAGCGCATGATCGCCCGCGCCATCAAGCGCGCCAGGGAGATGGCCCTGCTGCCGTTCGTGGTGACCGAGATGACCGCCGAGCGGCGCGAGTATCGTGGCCGGGACCGATACCAGTCCTACCAGGAGCCCGCGCCCAAGCCCGTCGAGGAAGTCGGCGAAGAGTCCTGAGACCCGCGCCGCCTCGCGGCCCGGCCCTCCCCGCGTTCCGTTTCGGGGAGGGCTTTGTCCGTTTCTGCTCAGCAGTTGGCGTGGGACCCCCCTTGTCGGTGCGGGGGAATGCCCTTACCCTTTTCAGGAAGGAGGTAGATCTCCCATGACTCGACGCAGAGCATTCACGTTGATCGAGCTGCTGGTCGTCATCGCGATCATCGCCATCCTGGCGGCGATCCTCTTCCCGGTGTTCGCGCAGGCCAAGCAGGCCGCCAAGAAGGCGGTCGCGGTCTCGCACAACAAGCAGATCGGTCTGGCGGGCTTGATGTACTCCGCCGACTACGACGACACCCTGCCCTTGGCGTACATGTATCCGCACGACGGGCCCGGCGGCGGCTTCCCGTACGTGCTGCTGGTCTATCCGTACGTCAAGAACATCGACATCTACGTGACGCCGGCCGGCAAGCCGAACGCGGTGACCAACCCCGACTGGGACTACATCTGGTCGTACGGCGCGATTCCGGCGGCGCAGATCAAGCGCTACCCGTACTACTTCGTGGGCGACAACGTCCCCGGTCGGGTGTTCGGCATCGTGGGCGCGCGGTACAACGGCGTTCTCGGCATCGGGCAGTGGGGCAACGTCTGGGGCTGCTGGGGCGACTACTGCTCGGTTTGGTCGGGGCAGATCACGGTTCCGAGCCGCAGCCAGTCCGGCATCGCCCGGGTGGCGGAGATGGCGTTCATCTTCGACTCGAACGAGCCGTTCGCCGACCACCTGACCCGGAACTGGGACGGCGGGACGGACCCGATCCAGGACCCGCTGCTGCGGTGCGCGGCGCTCCGGCGCGGCTACAACCCCGGCTCTTGGTCGATCGGCGGCGCCACGCCGCGCTGGGGCGGCCCGCAGAGCTGCACCAACTGGCTGCCGAGCTACCCGGGCTTCAGCGCGAACTACACCGAGGAGAACGCCCGCAAGCTGCAGCAAGGCCTCGCGGTGGTGAACATGGCCGACGGCCACACGGTCACGATGAGCCTCAGCAAGCTGTACCAGCCGATGGAGATCGGCGGCGGCGTGGTGGTGCTCAAGAACTTCTGGCCGGACGAGTGAGGGCGCCGCGATGCACCGACTCTGGATTCTGGCTCTAGCTTTGGTGGCGGTTTCCTTCGCCGCGGGTTGCGGCACCGACGAGGGCGCCGGCAAGGCCACCGAGGAGGACAGGAAGAACATCGAGCGCCTGGCCCGCGAGGGGGTCGGCGCGCCCAGGGGCGCCGAGGAGGAGGGCAAGTAGTCCCCCCGGACTGCGGCGAGCGGCGGGGCCGGCCGGCCCCGCCGTCTGCCCCTTCGTTTGCCCGAGGGTCGGCTAGCCGGTCGTTCCGTCCGGCGACGAGGATCCCCCGCCGGTGGCCTGGTGCAGAACCAGCTCGCCCCCAGAAACCTGCAGGGCCTGGATCGATCGGAGCAGGGCCAGGTTCGGGTTGCCGTCCAGCATCCGGGCCGCGTTGGCGAGGCTGCGCAGAGCGGCCTGCTCCCCGCGCGCCCGCTCCAGAGCAGCACGAGCCTCCTCCCGGGCGGCGGGCACCTGCGAGAAGGCGCGTCTCAGCTCTCCGGGCAGCGACAGGTCGCGGAGGCGCAGGTCCTCCAGCCTGACGCCCCAGCCGCGGATGCGCTCGGCGACCGAGTCGCGAATCTCCTGCACGAGAGCCTCGCGGCCAGAGAGGACCTCCTCGACGGATCGCCGGCCGACGGCCTCCCGGACCGCGCCGTGGGCGGCCTCGTACACGGCGTTCCAAACGCCGGACCAAGCCAGGTCGCTGATTCCCTTGGATGACGCCGGCATCAGCTCGGGCTCGGAGTGCGCGAAGGCGCGGAGGGCCACGGTCGGCGATTCGATCCTGGCCGAGAGGCCCAGGCCGAGGCGGACCCCCACGGCGTCGTTGGTGAGAACCTCCTGCCCGCTCAGCCGAAGCAGGAAAGGTCGAAGGTCCGAGACGATCAGGCTCTCCACGGACCTGCGGATGCGGTAGCGGCCGGGCCCCAGCTCCGCGACGATCCGGCCGTTGCGGAAGCGCAGCGCCCTCTGGAACTCATACACCGTCACGGCAGGCCATGCCTTCTGAACTGCCCGGACGAGGAAAGCGACCGCGGCCCACAGGAACGCCACGGCCAGCAGCAACACCAGGTTCTCCATTCCTTCCTCGCTTTGCGGGCCGGGCAGGGTCGGAACCGCCGGCGGTCGGGGTGGGAGCCCGAAGCCCGCAGGACCCCTCTCGCCGCTCCCCTCTTCGGGGCGCGGATCCACCCGCCCGGACCCGCGGTGTGGCAACGCTCAGTGTGCGTGGGGCGATGGCAAGCGCGAGCCTACGGAGCGCGCCGCCCTGTACCCCGCCCCATTGTGCGTCTGCCGCCGAGGTCGGGTCAAGGGGTCGGCCGATCAGTCTGCCTCGATCATGATCTCGCGGACCACGAGCCAGAAGCCGGGGTTGCTCAGCGACCGCACCCGTACTCCCTGAATCGTGCGTCCGCCCAGGTCGGCCTCCGCGGTGCCGTCGGCGAAGGCGGCGGCCTTGGTCCATTGGCCACCCTCGGAAACCTCCAGCACGCCGTCGTACATCCGGTCGCCCGAGGGGTTCCACGGCTGGCCGGTGAGCACGCGGATGCGACGGACCCTGAGCGGGCGGAGGAACTCGGCGGTGACGTGCGAGCCGGGCGGCGGGGGGCCGAAGCTCCAGAAGAAGGTGTCCGGATCGCCGTCCAGAACGTGGAACAGCACGTGGCCCTCGTACGCCGAGAGGTTGCTCGAGAGCTTCGCCGGCACGGTCGTGGTTCGGAAGGTGGCTTGGGCGACCGGCCCATCCGCGACCCGCGCCTTGACCGTCGTGGTCTTCGAGATTCGGACCGGCCCCTCATAGACGGGGGAGTCGGGACCGGGGTCCGTCCCGTCCAGCGTGTAGCGGATCGGCCGGCCGGGGTCGGCGGAGACCATCCGCACCTCGGCCTCGCCGGCGAAGATGCGGTCGAACGGCAGGAGGATCGGCCCGTCGAGGGTCTGCCTCAGCGATGCCTCGAGGCGGTCGAACTTGGCCAGGTTCCGGTCGAGCCACCACGGCCGGTTCTCGGCCGACCACAGCCGCGCGTACTCTTCCCGGATCGAGCGCAGCTCCCCGAACCTGGCGCGCAGGCCGTCGAGGACGGGAGACAGCGCCGATGGGTCGTCGCCGATGGTCCGGAGCCGCTCGGCGAGGGAGGCCGTTCGGGCCATGAACGCCACCCGCCGAACGGCGTGAAGCGCCGCATCCAGGCCGGCCGCGTTCGGAGCGGCGGATCGCAAGCGGAGGAGCGCCGCCTCCAGGGCCGCGCACTCCCGCTCCGCCGATCGGATCTCCTCCTCCCGGGCGGTTCCGGCGAGGCTTTCGAGCGGCTTCCAGAAGTTGCCGTCGCCGAGGCCCCGGCTGGCGGGGTTGCGACGCAGGGCGCTCACGCGCCGGAGGAGCGGTCCCAGCTCTCTGGCCGCAGGCCCGGCCCACGCGGGGCCGAAGGCCTCGAGGAACCCGGCAAGGCGCGCCTCGCGCTCGTCCGCGGCGGCGTCCGGCGACAGCGGGGACCACGCCATCTCCGCTCCCCATGCGAAGGGGAGCCACGTCGCGTCGAACAGGTTCTCGCCGGAGTCGTCCCAGGACGTGTTCAGCATCCCGAGCGCTCCCATGGCCGCGCCGTCCCGAACGAAGTTCGCGATGTTCACGAACGCGGCGTCGAGGTCGGGGTAGATCTGTCCCCAGCAGCTCACGCCGGGGCACACCAAGAACTCCAGACCGAGGTCCACGAAGGGCTGGATGGAGGATCGGAAGCTGTCGCCGGGGTGGTAGCCCCACGGCAGAGCGATCAGATCCTTCGGCAGCAGGGGGACGATGTCGCGGTGCTGGGCGGCGATGTCGCCCCACATCAGCACCCTCTTGCCGTGCCGGCGCAGGATCTCGGCGACGCGCCGGATGTGGCCCGCGTACACGGCCGCCAGCCCCTTGGTCGCCACCAGCTCCCGGCTGGGACCCTCGCCGAGACCGCCCGTCTCGTCGCAGTTGATGTGGAAGAGCGGGCTGGAGTAGGCCGGGGCGATCTCCGAGTAGACGTCCTCCAGAAACCGGTAGCTCTCCTCGAGGGCCGGGCTCAGCACCCATCCGGCCTCGCCGAGGTGCCCGTAGCCGGGCACGTTCAGGATGTTGGCGAAGTGCCCGAACGACTGGAAGTTGCCGATCAGCTCGACGTGCCGCAGCTTGGCGTAGGCGTCCAGCTCCCGGATCTCCTCGGCGGTGAGGCCGTCCGGCGGAGCGATGCGCGGGTGTTTCCCGAGCCGGAACACGTGCTCGGTGTAGAGCGTCATCGCGTTCATCTTCAGCTCGGAGAAGCGGTCGATCTCCTTCTTCAGGAACTCGAGCTTCGGGATCGGCCCGCGGCTCACGTCGTCCTGCCATCCGCGGTAGCGCAGGGTGGGCCAGTCGCGGATGGTGACGCACGGGATCGCGCCCCGGCGGGCCTCCGCCCGGATCAGCTGCTTCAGGGTCTGGACTCCGTAGAACACGCCCTGCGCGGTGGGCGCCCAGACGAGCGCGCTGCCGGGCCGCACGGCCAGCACGTAGGCTCCCGGCGCCTCCGAGGCCTGCGAGGACACCCCGAAGCGGCGGGCGAGATCCTCCTCCAAGGTGCGGGCCAGCACGACGGAGCCGGTTCCCGAGGCGCGCGGGCGACGGCCGGTCGCCGACTTGAGCTCGTCGGCGAGCTGGTCGGCGGACAGGCGGTCGAACGCGTCCTGCTGGAGCTGGATCCGGATGGACGACAGGTCGGAGAGCCGGCACGATCCGCTCTCGATGCGGACCTCCTTGGGGGCTGGAACGAGATGCAGAAGGGGTTGCGCCAAGGCGGGAATCAGGGCGACGGCGAGCATGGGCGCGCCTATGCTACCGTAGGGTCGTGCAGGGACACGCCGCGTTCCGATGCCGAACGGCGGACACCGCGCTCGGGCCGATCCGCTTGGTGGCCTCGGACTCCGGGCTGTGCGCCGTCCAGCTGCCGGACAGCCGCCGCACGCCCGAATGGCTGACCGGGGCGCAGCCCTCGGAGGACGACGGTCTGGCCGAGGCGGAGCGCCAGCTCCGGGAGTACCTGTCGGGCGAGCGAACCGAGTTCCGTCTCTCGCTGGACCTCCGGGGGACGGCCTTCCAGACGGCGGTGTGGCGGTGGCTGCTCACCGTCCCCTACGGGCAGAGGAGGAGCTACGCGCAGGCCACGGCCGCCATGGGCATGGATCCAGGGTTCGCGCGGGCGGTCGCCTCGGCGGCGGCGAGCAACCCTCTGCCGATCGTGGTGCCGTGCCACCGTCTGGTGGGATCGGACGGCTCGCTGACGGGCTACGTGGGCGGCCTCGAGGCCAAGCGCTTCCTGCTGGACCTGGAGTCGGGGGCGGCTCGGCTCGGGCTGTAGCCGTCGCCCGGGGTGGCGGTGCGCCATACTATCGGGTACCGACCATGCCGGACAACGACGCTCCGTTCTTTCCCGACGACTTCATCCGACAGGCGATCCGCGAGGACCTGGCTAGCGGCCGCTTCGACCGGGTTCACACCCGCTTCCCGCCGGAGCCCAACGCCTACCTGCACATCGGGCACGCGAAGGCCGTGTGGATCGACTACGGAATCGCGCTGGAGTTCGGCGGGAAGTTCAACCTCCGGTTTGACGACACGAACCCGGAGACAGAGGACCAGGAGTTCGTCGACGCGATCATCGAGGACGTGCGCTGGCTGGGCGCCGACTGGGAGGACCGGCTGTTCTTCGCGTCGGACTACTTCGAGCAGATGTACGAGTGGGCCTGCGACCTGATCCGCAAGGGCAAGGCGTACGTGTGCGACCTGTCGCCCGAGGAGCTGAGCCGCACGCGGGGCACCATCACCGAGCCGGGCACCGAGAGCCCGTACCGGAACCGCAGCGTCGAGGAGAACCTGGACCTGTTCGCCAGGATGCGCGCCGGCGAGTTCCCCGAGGGCAGCCGGACGCTGCGGGCGAAGATCGACATGGCCTCGCCGAACCTGCTGCTGCGCGACCCGGTGATGTACCGGATCATCCACAAGCCGCACCACCGCCAGGGGAACAAGTGGTGCATCTACCCGATGTACGACTGGGCGCACGGCCTCGAGGACTCCATCGAGGGGATCACGCACTCGCTCTGCTCGCTGGAGTACGAGATCCACCGGCCTCTGTACGACTGGTTCCTGGACCAGCTGGGCATCTACCACCCGCGCCAGATCGAGTTCGCCCGGCTGAACATGACCTACACCGTGATGAGCAAGCGCCGGTTCATCGAGCTGGTGAACGGGGGGCACGTCTCCGGCTACGACGACCCGCGCCTGCCCACGCTGGCCGGCCTGCGGCGCCGGGGCTACACCCCCGAGGCCATCAAGGAGTTCTGCCGCCGGATCGGAGTGAGCAAGACCGACAGTGTGGTGGAGTTCCACCAGCTGGAGGACTGCATCCGCGAGGACCTGAACCGGCGCGCGCCGCGCAGGATGACCGTGCTGGACCCGATCAAGGTCACGCTGGTGAACTACCCCGAGGGGCAGACGGAGACGGTGCAGGCCGTGAACAACCCCGAGGACCCGTCGGCGGGCGTGCGCGAGGTGCCGTTCGGACGCACGCTCTATCTGGAGAGGGAGGACTTTCTGGAGGAGCCGCCGCCCAAGTTCTACCGTCTGGCGCCCGGGAGGGAGGTGCGTTTGCGCTACGCCTACTTCATCCGGTGCGAGGAGGTCGTGAAGGACGCAGACGGCAACGTGGTGGAGCTGCTGTGCACCTACGACCCCGCCACCAAGGGCGGCGACGCGCCGGACGGCCGCAAGGTGAAGGCGACCCTGCACTGGGTGTCCGCCGAGCACGCCGTGCCGATCGAGGCGAGGCTGTACGACCACCTGTTCCGCACGCCCGATCCCGACGACGCTCCCGAAGGCGGCAGCTGGCTGGACAATCTGAACCCGAACTCGCTGCGCGTGGTGCGGGGCTTCGCGGAGCCTTCGGTGGCCGAGGCCAACCCCGGGGACCGGTTCCAGTTCGAGCGCGTGGGCTACTTCTGCGCGGACCGGGACTCGGCGCCGGGGCGTCCGGTGTTCAACCGGACGGTGACGCTGAAAGACGCGTGGGCGAACCTGCGGAAGTCGGGGCGCGCGTAGCCCTTCGGTCCGCGGGCGGAGGGTCGCGACGAGGGAACCTTGCCTGCTCCGAGGGCGTTCGGGGTATGATGGAGGGCCGGACCTGCGAGGGTC